>JANOTO010000184.1:0-2283 GCA_031416395.1 Rhodoferax sp.
TCAAGGACTGGTGGGCCAAAGCCTCGCGTGCGCTGCGGGAGTGATGTCACAGGCGAGACGAGTTCTGCCTGGGCTGCTCAGGGTATTCCATAGCGTCACCGGGCTTAGACTGTTGCATGCTTTCCCATCGGTTTCAACAGGATTTATATGAACCACTTAAGCGGCCTTGACGCCACCTTTCTGCACCTCGAATCGCCTGAAATGCCGATGCATGTCGGCTCGCTGTGCGTGATAGATTTGCCCGAGGGCTTTAACAGCGACGACTTTTATGAAGCGG
Source organism: Rhodoferax sp. (assembly GCA_031416395.1). GTDB lineage: Bacteria > Pseudomonadota > Gammaproteobacteria > Burkholderiales > Burkholderiaceae_C > JANYCG01. The sequence goes on from JANOTO010000184.1 coordinate 278, forward strand.
CCAAGCAGCGCGTGGCCGAGCGCATGCATCTGGCTGATTTATTCACCCGCAAGCTGGCGCTGATTCCGTTTGACCTCTCCAACCCGGTGTGGGTCGAAGATGAGGACATTGACATCGAACACCACGTGCGCCACATCACCTTGCCCAAGCCGGGCAGCAACCGCCAGTTGCAGCAATACGTGGCCCGCCTGCATTCGAGCCTGCTGGACCGCAGCCGCCCACTATGGGAATTTTTTATCATTGACGGCCTCAAGAGCGGCCAGGTCGCGCTGTACACCAAGGCGCATCATGCGGGCATGGACGGCCAGGCGGGTATCGCCGTGGCGCAAGCGCTTTTTGACCTTGAGGCCACAGGCCGCGTCGTCAAACCGCCGCGCCCGCGCGTGCGCCGCCATCAATACCAGTTGGGCTTTGCCGAGCTGGGCGGTGCGGCATTGCGCAACACCGGCCACCAAATTGTGAAGCTGTTTCAAACCGCACCCGCGATGCTGCGCGCCTTGCGCGATACCGTCGTGCCGCAAAAAGACGAGCACGGCAAGCGCAATTGGCGGGCGTCCAGCGGCGTGAAGCTGTTTGGCCCACGCACGGTGTTCAACGTGTCCGTCACCAACCAGCGCAGCTTTGCAGGCCGCACCATCCCGATGGCCGAGACCAAATTCATCGGCAAAACTCTGGGTGGATCGCTCAACGATGTGGTGTTGTGCACCACGGCCGGTGCGATGCGCCGCTACCTCAAAGAGCACAACAACATGCCCGCCAAACCGCTGCTCGCAGCCGTGCCCGTGAGCCTGCGCGCACCCGGCGATGCATCGGCCAACAACCAGGTCAGCATGACGACGATGACGCTCGCCTCTGACATTGCCGACCCGGTGGAGCGCCTCAAAGCCATCCACAAAGCGTCCGAGATCAACAAGGCCATGATGGGCCGCGTCAAAACCGCCATCCCCACCGACTTTCCGCTGTTTGCCGCGCCCTGGCTGATGTCCGGCGTGGCCGCAATCGCCTCGCGCTCAGGCATCCTGAACGTGCTGCCGCCGATTGCCAACCTGGTGATCTCCAACGTGCCCGGCAGCCCCGTGCCGCTGTACTTCGCCGGTGCCAGAGTCGTCAGCTTTTACCCTGTCTCCATCATCGTGCACAGCATGGCCCTGAACGTCACCGTGCAAAGCTACGCCGGCCGCCTGGACTACGGCCTAATAGCCTGCCGCCGCGCCGTACCCGACATCACCGACCTGGGCGACTACATCCTGGCCGAGCACCAAAAGCTGCTGGCGGCGGCGCAGGAGCATGCGGCGGGGGCGGGGGCTGGGGCACCGGCTGCGGCTAAGCCTGTTGCTGTCGCCAAAGTGCCAGTCGCAGCTAAGGCCAAGGCACCGTCTAAGTTGAAGTTGGTCACGGCTAAAGCTTCACCGCGTTCGCGCAAGCCAGCAGCGCGGAAGTCGGCTCGGGCTTGAAGATTAGCTGACGCACCGGGGCAGCTAATCAATCATTGGCACGCACTTCTTTCTTCGATGTCAGCAAAGCGCGAGCTTCAGCCATCACGTTCTCTTGCGGGACACTGGGCCGAAGATCGTCAAGGCTAGCCTGTACCTTCGCCTTGAGCCAAGCCGTGTAGCTGGCTTCTTGCTCTTCGGTTTCAATGTTTGAAACAAATGGCAAAATCGATCGTCCCTTCAATGTGAAAAGCTACACCTGTCTCCGGCGCAAGTGACTGTGCAGCTACCAAAATGTAAACATGGCATGCGTATCGAAGAGTTGCCAACTAATGACAGCCTGAGAGAGATCTGGCCGTCCGGACAAAAATTGGAGAACCTTTGCCCACCCCACATTTTTTGACCCGCCGTCACGTTTACCGAGGCAGCTCCAACCAATGTGCGGCGGGTTCGAGCAGTTTGAAGCAACTCTGTCATTCCGTTCCACTCAACATGTGGGTCTGAGGCAGATGACACCAGACCCAGCAACACCTCCTCACGATAATCGGGCACTGGATCCACAGACAGCAAGAA
>JANOTO010000185.1:0-2525 GCA_031416395.1 Rhodoferax sp.
AGCTTTTGCAGCGCCAGGCTTTCGCGCTTTTCGTCGGTGCGGCTCATGGCATCGGTGCCTTTGAGTTCTTTTTTGAGTTCAATGTCCAGCTCGCTGCCTTCGGCGACGAATTTGCCTTTAACGAAGTAGCCTTTGGTTAATTTACGCGACATTGATACAGGTGCCCGGTGGGTATAGGTGACAGCCAAGTATCATAGCGCCCGATATGACGAAACCAAACTCCCCCCGCGATACTCAAAAAGCGACCGCCGAACCTGGCCCACAGGATGGCTTTAGCTACAGCCGTCCGTTTTTTGAAGATCTGGTCGATACGGCGCTGGTTCACGCCAAAAAGCTTGGCGCGACCGACGCTGGCGCAGAAGCGTCCGAAGGCTGCGGCCTGAGCGTGTCCGTGCGTAAAGGAGAGCTGGAAAATGTGGAGCGCAACCGCGACAAGTCGTTAGGCGTGACGGTGTATCTCGGCAAGCGTCGGGGCAACGCCAGCACGTCTGATTTCTCCAAAGCCGCCATTCAGCAGACTGTGCAGGCGGCGTATGACATCGCCCGCTTCACGGCGGAAGACCCATTTGCGGCCTTGCCGGATGCAGATGACGTGGTTGCCGAGGCTGATCAGCGCACGGACCTTGACCTGTTTTACCCCTGGGATGTCACCAGCGAGCAAGCCGCTGAGTTGGCCATGGTGTGCGAGGCGGCAGCACTCAAAGTCAGCAAGCGCATCACCAATAGCGAAGGCGCGGGCGTGTCGGCCCAGCAGTCGCACTTTTTCACTGCCTACAGCAATGGATTTCGCGGTGGGTACGCCAGCTCGCGGCATTCCATGTCTGTCTCTCCCATCGCCTCCAGCCCTGGCAAGAATGGCGACATGCAGCGCGATGCCTGGTACAGCTCGCAGCGCAATGCCTGTGATCTGGCATCGCCCGAGTCGATTGGCGTCTACGCCGCGCAGCGCGCACTGAGCCGTTTGAACTCACGCAAGATCGCCACGACTGAATGCCCCGTGCTGTTTGAGTCGCCGCTGGCAGCCGGACTTCTCGGTGCCTTCGTGCAAGCGGTCAGTGGCGGCGCGCTGTACCGCAAAAGCTCGTTCTTGCTCGATTCGCTGGGCAAGCAGGTCTGGCCAGCGCACATCAATATCTCAGAAGACCCGTTCATCATTCGCGGGAAAGGCAGTTCGCCGTTTGACGAGGAAGGCGTGCGCGTGAAGGCGCGCCAGGTGGTGGAGGCAGGCCGCGTCCAGGGCTACTTTTTAAGCAGCTATTCGGCCCGCAAACTGGGCATGAAAACGACGGGCAACGCGGGCGGATCGCACAACCTTGTATTGACCTCGCGGCTCACACGCGCCAGCGACGACCTGGATGCCATGCTGCAAAAACTCGGCACGGGACTCTTGGTCACCGAGCTGATGGGCAGCGGTGTGAACTACGTAACGGGCGACTACTCACGCGGTGCCAGCGGCTTCTGGGTGGAGAAAGGCCGCATCGTCTACCCCGTGCATGAGATCACCATTGCCGGCAATATGAAAGCCATGCTCAAAGGCGTACAGGCTGTGGGTGCAGACACCTACAACTATGGCGCGAAAACGGTAGGGTCGATTTTGATTAACCGCATGAAGGTGGCTGGGAGTTAGCCCGCCAACGCTGCCTTAACCGCCGCCGACACCTGCCCCATATCCGCCTTGCCCGCCAATTGGGCTTTGACCAAGCCCATCACCTTGCCCATGTCGCCGGGCCCTGCCGCACGGCCCAGTTCCGCAGCAAGTTTTGCGACGATGGCTTTGACTTCGGCCAGCACTTCGTCCGCGCTCAAGCGCTTGGGCAGGTAGGCTTCCAGCACAGGGAGCTCTGCCGATTCTTTGTCGGCCAAGTCCATGCGGTTGGCCTGAGTGAAGGCGGTGATTGAGTCTTTGCGTTGCTTGATGAGTTTGTCCACGATGGCGATCACGGCCACATCGTCTACCACCACGCGCTCATCCACCTCTTTTTGCTTGATCGCAGACAGCAGCAGGCGAATCGTGCCCAGGCGCTCGGCATCTTTGGCGCGCATGGCGGTTTTCATGTCTTCGGTGATTTTGTCTTTGAGCGTCATTGCTATCCTCCAAATTAATTGGGGTCAGAACCCAATTATCACGATGCGGTAATTGGGTTCTGACCCCAATTATTTTTTTCAAAGTCGCCCGACCATAAAAAAAGCTCGCCTGAGCGTCCCCGGCGAGCTTGATTTGCCTCTACGGCATGACCCGACTACAGGATCAGAACAGTTTCTTCGGCAACTGCATCGAGCGGATACGCTTGTAATTGCGCTTGACGGCGGCTGCCTTCTTGCGCTTGCGCTCAGCGGTGGGCTTCTCGTAGAACTCGCGGGCACGCAAGTCAGTCAAAAGGCCTAATTTTTCGATGGTGCGCTTGAAGCGGCGAAGAGCGACGTCAAAGGGCTCGTTTTCTTTGATACGGACGGTTGTCATTAATTAAAAAGTTTCCGAAATTGTGCGGGAATCATGGTTTGGAAGATCAGGCCAAATCATGAAG
>JANOTO010000186.1:0-2166 GCA_031416395.1 Rhodoferax sp.
TCAAAGGTGGCCCCTGGCTTCAAGCCGTCTTAATATCTTGCAGGCCGAGTTCCTTCTTCGCGTTTTCGCGCATCACAAACTTCTGAACTTTACCCGTGATCGTCATCGGGAAGACATCCACAAACTTGATGTGGCGCGGCACTTTGTAGTGGGCGATCTTGCCCGTGCAAAAGGCGCGAATGTCCTCTGCTGATGCTTGTGTGCCTGGCTTCAGGATGATGCAGGCACACAGCTCCTCCCCATACTTTTCATCCGGCACGCCAATCACCTGAACGTCGGAGATGGCCGGGTGCTGGTACAGAAACTCCTCGATCTCGCGCGGATACACGTTCTCGCCCCCTCGAATCACCATGTCTTTAATGCGGCCCACGATATTGACGTAGCCTTCAGCGTCCATCGTCGCCAGGTCGCCCGTGTGCATCCAGCCATCACGGTCAATCGCCTCGCGCGTCTTCTCCTCATCCCCCCAATAACCGTGCATGACGGAATAGCCTTTGGTGCAGAACTCCCCCGTCTCGCCTATGGCCACGGTTTGCCCGGTCTCGGGGTCGATCACCTTGATCTCCAGATGCGGCTGCACCAGCCCGACCGTTGACACCCGCTTGTCCAACGGCGTTGACGTGGTACTTTGGCAGCTCACCGGGCTGGTCTCCGTCATGCCGTAGGCGATGGTGACCTCGTTCATGTGCATGTCGCTCAGCACTTTCTTCATCACTTCAATCGGGCACGGCGAGCCAGCCATGATGCCGGTGCGCAGCGATGACAGATCAAACTGGTCAAACCCGGGTTGCGCCAGCTCGGCAATGAACATGGTGGGCACACCATGCAACGCGGTGCATTTTTCGGCCTGCACCGTCTCCAATACGGTCAGCGGATCAAACCCATCATTCGGATAGACGATGGTGGAGCCATGCGTGAGCGCCGCCAGGTTGCCCAGCACCATGCCGAAGCAGTGGTACAGCGGCACGGGGATGCACAGGCGGTCAGCTTCAGTCAGCTTCATCGCCTCGCCAATGAAAAAGCCATTGTTCAAAATGTTGCGGTGGGTGAGCGTGGCACCTTTGGGGAAGCCGGTGGTGCCACTGGTGAACTGGATGTTGATGGCATCCGTGGCCTTGAGCGACGTGCCCAAGCGGCCCACAGCCGGGTCGTCCACATCACCGTTGGCCAGCAGGTCGGCAAAACTCAACATGCCCGGGACTTGTTGCGTACCCAGTTGCACCACCGTTTTAAGTAGCGGCGCGCGCTTGGCACTCAGCGTGCCGGGCGTACACGTGTCCACCTCGGGGGCGAGTTCGCGCACGATACCCAGATAATCGCTGGTTTTGAAGGCCGTCATGGTGACCAGCATCTTGCAGCCGACCTTGTTCAGCGCGTACTCCAGCTCGGTGACGCGGTAGGCCGGGTTGATGTTGACCAGCACGATGCCGACTTTGGCGGTGGCAATCTGCATCAACAGCCATTCGGCCCCGTTGTGCGCCCAGATGCCGACGCGATCACCTTGGGCGATGCCGCAGCGCAGCAAGGCGCTGGCCAGGCGGTTCGATTCACGATCCAACTCGCGGTAGCTCATGCGCACGTTCTGATGCCGCGACACCAGCGCCTCACGGTCATGAAAGCGCTGCGCCATGGCTTCAAAATGCTGGCCCATGGTGACCTCGATCAACGGTGCGGCAGTGTCGCCAATGTCGTGGCTGAGAGTCAGGCGGTTGAGTGGTTTCATGTCATTCCTGTGCTTTGCTCAGACATTATTCTCCAACCGGCTCAGCATCTGCGCGCTGGTCGTCAATCCCACGCCACGGCGGGCCATGTCGTCCAGAAACGCCTTGTGCTGCGCCTCAAAGCCGCCGACCGGGCTCATGCAATCCGTCAGCAGCACGACCTTAGCCACTTTGCGTGAGGGCAAATTGTCGATCAGGTGCTCGGCCGTCGCGCGCACGCAATGGCTGCTGGCTTCACCCGCGATGACGATCATGTCCGCCTTGTCCAGGGAGGCGATCAGCGCGGTATTGAGCTGGGTAGCTTCGTCCGCTTCATCGGGCACCTCGGCCTGTAGCGCGCTGTAGTGTTCCGTCCATGGGTTGCTGCCTTTGTTGACCTTGCGTACCAGCGCCAGGCGGCTATCTTCCCAAGCGTTGTAGGCAGCCTTGACGGCGGCGTGGACGT
>JANOTO010000187.1:0-4823 GCA_031416395.1 Rhodoferax sp.
GCTTGGAAGTCTGCCAAACCCGGACTGATGCATGGCTGTGGGCACGACGGCCACACCGCCATGCTGGTGGGAGCGGCTCGCTATTTGGCGGAGACGCGAAACTTTGAGGGTACGGCGATCTTGATCTTCCAGCCTGGCGAGGAAGGCTACGCGGGTGCCCGCGCCATGATGCAGGACGGCCTGTTTGAGCGTTTCCCGTGTGAGCAGGTCTATGCGATCCACAACTCGCCCGAGACAGCAGCGGGCATCATCGGCATCACGCCCGGCCCCATGCAAGCGGCGGTGGATCGCATCGAGATCGTGGTGACGGGCAAGGGCGGACATGGTGCGCGGCCCCAAAACTGTATTGACCCGGTGCTGGTGGCAGCGCACATCATCACCGCCGCGCAAAGCATTGCTTCGCGTAACGTGCCAGCGATCGACCAGGTCGTGCTGTCGATCTGCTCAGTGCAGGGTGGCAACCCTGGTGCGATGAGTGTGATCCCGGGCCAGGTGACCCTGGTGGGCACGGTGCGTACCTACCACGCGGACATTCAGGACTTGGTGGAAGCGCGTTTGCGTGCGTTGTGTGAATCCATTGCCGCAGGCTTCGGTGCCAGCGCCCATCTGGTTTACGAGCGCGTTTACCCGGCAACTGTCAACACCTTGCCCGAGGCTGAGTTTGCATCCAACGTCGCTGCCAGCCTGGTCGGCGAGGCGCGCGTGATGCGCAACATGCCGCCGAGCATGGGTGGTGAAGACTTCTCGTTCATGCTGCAAGCCAAGCCGGGGGCCTACATGCGGCTGGGCCAAGGCGGGCGTGATGGCTGCTACCTGCACAACAGCCGCTATGACTTTAACGACGACATTCTGCCGCTGGGCTCAGCATTGCATGCCAGCCTGATTGAGCAGGCGATGCCGCTGACGACAACCAACATCGGCTGAGCGCGAACCTGTCAACCCCTATCTTCAATTGACTCTTTTTTACCGGAGCACTTCATGATTCTCAAGAAAAACACCCTGGCCTCGTTGATCACAGTCGCATTGGCTGCTGGCAGCGTCTCTGTATCGGCAGCCACACTGCGCATTGCCAATCAGGGCGATGCGCTGTCGCTCGATCCGCACTCGCTGAACGAATCGCTTCAGCTCACCGTCCTCAACAATATCTACGAGCCATTGGTTACACGCGACGCTAGCTACAAGTTGACCGGCGCATTGGCCACGGACTGGAAGCAGACTGAGCCCACGGTGTGGCGTTTCAACCTGCGCAAAGACGTGAAGTTTCATGATGGGACTCCGTTCACAGCAGACGATGTGATCTTCAACGTCGAGCGCGCACGAGACCCAGGCTCTGACATGAAAACCTATGTGGGCCAGATCAAGGAAACCCGCAAGATCGATGCGCACACGGTAGAGTTTGTCACCACCACGCCATTTCCGATCCTGCCTGAGCTGTTCACGGGCTGGTTGATCATGAGCAAGAAGTGGTGCGAAGACAACCAGGCGACCAAGCCGGTAGACCGGCGCAAAGGCATTGAAAACGCCGCCTCGTTCCGCGCCAACGGCACCGGCCCGTACCGCGTGCGCGAGCGTCAGCCCAACGTGCGCACCACCTTCTCAATCAACGGCAACTATTGGGGCAAGGTTCAAGGCAATGTGGACGAGGTGGTTTTCACGCCGATTGGCAATGACTCGACCCGGGTGGCGGCCTTGCTCTCGGGCGAGATTGACGTGATCGAACCCGTGCCGGTGCAGGACATCGCCCGCATCAAGAGCAGTGCCAACCTTAAAGTGCTGCAAGGCCCCGAGCTGCGCGTGATCTTTTTGGGCATGGATCAAAAGCGCGATGAACTCTTGTTCTCCAACGTCAAAGGCAAAAACCCCTTCAAAGATAAGCGCGTGCGCCAGGCCTTCTACCAGGCGATTGATGAAGATGCCATCATCAAAACCGTGATGCGCGGGGCCGGCGTGCCCAGTGCGCAGATGTTCCCCCCGCAAGTCAAAGGCCACGCACCGGACCTGGCTAAGCGCTTGCCGTACGACCCGGAGGCATCGAAGAAGCTACTGGCCGAAGCGGGCTACCCGAACGGCTTTGAAGTCAAGTTGAATTGCCCGAATGATCGCTATGTAAATGATTCCGATATCTGCCAGGCGGTGGCTGCCAACCTCGCGCGAGTGGGCGTCAAAATCAATTTGGAAGCTGAAACGAAGGGCACCTACTTCCCCAAAATTTTGCGCCGCGACACCAGCTTTTACATGTTAGGCTGGACATCCAGCACGGTCGATGCACACAACGTGCTGTACCCCATCATGTCTACGCCGGGTGAGGGCGGGCGCGGGCAGTTCAACCTGGGTTCGTACAGCAATGCGAAAGTTGATGAGTTGACAGGCAAAATCGCCTCCGAAACCGATGACAAAAAACGCATGGACATGATCCGCGAAGCGATCCAGTTGCACCAGGACGACATTGGCCATATTCCACTGCACCAGCAGGCGCTGAACTGGGGTGTCAAGAAAAACATTGAGATGGTGCAGTTGCCTGGCAATGAGATGCCTTGGCGCTACGTCAAGGTGGGGAAGTAGACCTCGCACAAACGTGTAGCCGGCATCTGTACACAATGTCACTTCTTGAAGTAAAAAACCTCGTTGTCGAGTTCCCCAACCGGCGCGGCACGTTGCGCGCCATTGACGACATCTCTTTCAGTATCGCGCCGGGTGAAATTCTGGGGGTGGTGGGCGAATCTGGCGCGGGTAAATCGCTCACCGGTGCCGCCATCATTGGTCTGCTGGAGCCGCCAGGTCGCATCGCCAGCGGTCAAATTCTGCTCGAAGGCCAGCGCATTGACAACCTTGATTTTGATGCCATGCGCCACATTCGCGGGCGCAGAATCGGAGCGATCTTTCAAGACCCCCTAACCTCGCTCAACCCGCTGAATACGGTCGGATCGCAATTGACCGAAACCATCCTGGCGCATCTGCCCGTGACGGCGGCAGAGGCCAAAGCCCGCGCCATTTCTCTGCTTCAAGACACCGGCATTCCCGCCGCCGCAGAGCGCATTGACCACTATCCGCACCAGTTCTCGGGCGGTATGCGCCAGCGCGTCGTGATCGCATTGGCGTTGGCGGCAGAGCCCAAATTGATCGTGGCAGATGAGCCCACCACCGCTTTGGACGTGTCCATCCAGGCACAAATCATCTCGCTCTTGAAAAACATCTGCAAAAAACGCGGTGCCGCCGTGATGCTGATCACCCACGACATGGGCGTGATCGCTGAAACCTGCGACCGTGTGGCCGTGCTCTACGCAGGCCGCGTGGCCGAGATCGGCCCGGTGCACGAGGTCATCAACCACCCCGCGCACCCGTACAGCAAAGGCTTGATGGGGGCCATCCCCGATATCACTGAAGACCGCGAAAATCTAAGTCAAATTGACGGTGCCATGCCGCGCCTGAACGCCATCCCGCAGGGCTGCGCCTTCAACCCGCGCTGCCCGCAGGTTTTCGATAAATGCAAAAGCCTGCGCCCTGAGCTGATGGCCGCTGGGGCTACGCGCGCCGCCTGCTGGTTGCATGCGGGGGGCGTTAAATGAGCGCTGTTCCTCTGGTTCAGGCCACTGATTTGGCGATGACATTTGATGTCTCCGCACCGTGGCTCAATCGCGTGATCGAACGTAAACCGCATGTCTACCTGCACGCAGTCGATGGCGTGAGTTTTGAGATCGAAAAAGGCAAAACGCTGGCCCTTGTGGGAGAGTCCGGCTGTGGCAAAAGCACGGTGGCCAAACTGCTGGTGGGTTTGTACGCCCCTACGCGAGGCGGTTTTCAGTTCGACGGCCAAGACGCGCACGCCGCCTTCAAAACCCCTGCTGGCTTGAACTTGCGTCGTCGTATCCAGATGATTTTTCAGGACCCCTATGCATCGTTGAACCCGCGCTGGATAGTCCAGGACATCATTGGCGAGCCACTCACCGAACATGGTTTGGTGACCGACCCAGAAGAGTTGAAAACGCGCGTGGGTGATTTGCTGAAATCAGTGGGCTTGAGTCCGCTGGACATGCCCAAGTACCCGCACCAGTTCTCCGGCGGCCAGCGCCAGCGCATCTCCATCGCCCGTGCCTTGGCCACGCAGCCTGACTTTTTGGTGTGCGACGAGCCGACTTCTGCGTTGGATGTAAGCGTGCAGGCGCAGGTGCTCAACATCATGAAGGACTTGCAGCGCAAGCTGGGCCTCACCTACCTGTTCATCTCGCATAACCTTGCCGTGGTGCGTCATGTGAGTGACCAGGTTGGTGTGATGTACCTGGGCCGCCTGGTCGAGGTGGCCGACAAACAAACTCTGTTCGCCAGCCCGCGCCACCCCTACACGCGCATGCTGCTCGACGCGATTCCCAAAATGCACGACGTGGGCCGCGCGCGCACCCCCGTGCAAGGCGAGGTGCCCAACCCGCTGAACCCACCGCCCGGCTGCGCCTTCAACCCGCGCTGCCCGCATGTCAATGACCGCTGCCGCAGCGAACGCCCGGTGCTCAAAATGATTGGCGGCATCAAGATCGCCTGCCACGCGGTGGAGGAAGGGCGGATTTAGGGCTGATCGAGCAGCCGCGCATTGGCATACATTGCTATATAATAAATAGCTTATTGTGCATATAGTACGAGAGCTAGAGGCCTAAAACATTCATAATATGCCTCGTTTTTGATGTTTTTAGCATAAAATTAACCTGCGGGTTAATTTTAACTCAAAAACAGCGTCAAACCGGCCACACGGCGCCGTTGTCGTTCAAGATCGCGTCCAGCGGCACGTCGTGCGGCTCGGGCTCGAAATCATCGACATAGCCTTGCGTGAACCC
>JANOTO010000188.1:0-1970 GCA_031416395.1 Rhodoferax sp.
GGGCCTCAAATTCAAAGACAAGCTGGTGCGCAGCCAGGGCGAGAAATACATCTTCCCGCATGTTCGCCAAACGATTGAAGACGCTTGGGGCCGTGCGAATGTCTCAGGCATCGAAGCGATGGACGGGGTAGAGACGCACGACTGCTTCACCACCACCGAGTACATGGCAATAGATCATTTGGGCTTGACAACACCCGGACAGAGCTGGCAAGCGGTGGAGGATGGCAGTATCGAAGCCGGTGGCCGCTGCCCGGTCAACATGAGCGGCGGCTTGATCGGCTGCGGCCACCCGGTGGGTGCCACCGGCGCGCGCATGCTGTTTGATGCGGCAAAGCAGGTGACCGGCGCGGCGGGTGAGTGCCAAATTGAAGGCGCGGGGCGCATTCAGACGCTGAACATCGGCGGCTCCTGCGCCACCGTGGTCAGTTTTGTTGTGGCGAGCGGCGATTGAGGTTTTTTGATCTCAATATACCTGTTATGGGTATGTTAATGTGCTCCAGAGGTGTTTTGTTAAATTGTCGTAGCGAAATAGACTTCTAGCTCTCGAATAATATAGAGTTAATGCTATTTAATATGTAGCTAACAGTTTTCAGTGGTGTCAGTGCGACACCACCGGCACCCGCAACGCCAGCGCGCACATCAGCTCATACCCGACGGTGCCGCCGGCTTGCGCCACTTCGTCAATCGGCAGCACGGCACCAGAACTTGCGCGGCCCCACAGGGTGACTTCGGTGCCGAAGCCTGCTTGGGATACAGGGTCTAAATCGACCGTGATCATGTCCATGCTGACGCGCCCGACCATACGGGTGCGCACGCCGCCCACCAGCACGGGCGTGCCGGTGCCGCAGTGGCGCGGGTAGCCGTCTGCGTAGCCGCAGGCGACGATTCCGATGCGCATGGGGGCGGTGGCGGTGAAGCTGGAGCCGTAGCCGACGGTATCCCCCGGCTGCAAATCTTGCACGCCGATGATTTTGGACGACAGGGTCATCGCGGGCTGCAATTTCCAGTGAGCGGCGCTGTGCGCGGGGAAGTCCGGCGCGCTGCCGTACAGGGCGATGCCCGGGCGAATCCAGTCGGATGCTTGTGCCGGGTGGCGCAGTGTGGCGGCGCTGTTGCTCACTGCGCGCTCGCCGGGCAGGTCAAGCGTGGCGGCGTTGAAGCGCGCCATCTGCGCCTCTATGCCTTTGGGTCCGTCGGCATCGCTGAAGTGCGTCATCAATGAAATTTCATCAACCTGCGGTAGCGCGTTCAAGCGCGTCCACGCGGCACGGTAGCGCTCGGGTGTGAAACCCAGGCGGTTCATGCCGGAGTTCATCTTCAAAAACACGCGTTGCGGCACGTTGGTTTTGTGGGCGGCCAGCATGTCAATCTGCTCGCTGCAATGCACGATGTGCCACAGGTCAAGCCGCGAGCACAGCTCCAAATCGCGTAATTCGAACGCGCCTTCGAGCAGCAAAATCGGGCCGCGCCAGCCCAGCGTTCGGACCCGCTGGGCTTCGTCCAAATCCAGCAGCGCAAAACCGTCGGCACCGCGCAGGCCTTCGAACGCGCGCTCAATACCATGACCGTACGCATTGGCTTTGACAACAGCCCACACTCTGGCGTCAGGGGCGGACTTGCGGGCTTGGCTAAGGTTGCCGCGCAACGCATCGGTGCGAACTATTGCTTGAATTGGGCGCGGCATGAGGCAGTGGCAATGGTGTTACTTGGATGACGGATTTTGACAGCCCCTGCCGTGCTATAACCTAAAGGTCGGTTGGAATTGTTCACAAATATTTACACATCAGACATACTGATGCAGACCTGGCATTAATGAAACGCGGCTTCTACACCATCATGTCGGCGCAGTTCTTCAGTTCGCTGGCTGATAACGCGCTATTTGTCGCCGCCATTCAACTGCTCAGGTCTGAGAACGCACCGGCGTGGCAGCAAGCTGCATTGGTGCCGATGTTTGCGCTGTTCTATGTGAT
>JANOTO010000189.1:0-10663 GCA_031416395.1 Rhodoferax sp.
GATATCGCTTTGGTGGACCCAGCCAAAACCTGGACGATTAAGGCCAAAAACTCACCCTCCACCCAAGGCTACACACCGTTCGAAGGTTTGGAGATGTCAGCCAGTGTTGAGGCAACGTTTTTACGCGGCCAGTTGATTTACGAGGATGGGCAGGTGATTGGCAAGCCGATGGGGCAGTATCTGTTCAGGCCTACGGCCTAGCGCAAGCATGCTGCCACGTATCGTCAAAGCCAGCTTACCCCTTGGTACGCCCCACGTACCCATCGCCATCATCGGCGCAGGCGCATGCGGGCTCACGACCGCGCTGATGCTGAGTGACGCGGGTGTGGACTGCGTGCTGCTGGAGCGAGATGCACAGCCCAGCGGCTCCACCGCGCTGTCGTCGGGCTTCATTCCCGCAGCGGGGACGCAGGTACAGCAGGCGCAGAGTATTGCCGATAGCGCCGTGCGCTTTGCCGCTGACATTCAGGCGAAGGCACACCACTCTGCCGCTGACCATTTAGTCCGCGCGTACTCACAAAAGATTGCCCTGGCGATGGATGCCCTGCAAGAACGCCATGGGCTTGAGTTCCAAGTCTTGTATGGCTTTCTCTACCCCGGCCACAGCACTTACCGCATGCATTGCGTACCCGAGAAAACAGGTGCGGGCTTGATGTCGCGCCTGCAACTTGCGACTGCAAAAGCCGAGGTGCCCATCCTCACGCAAGCGCTGGTGCGCGAGCTATGGCAGGACGCGCAGGGCCGCATCACCGGGGTGGGATTTCAACGTCCAAATGGCGAAGTGGAGTATTTGAGTTGCGACGTGTTGATCCTCGCCTGCAACGGCTTTGGTGGCAACCAGGCCATGGTGCATGAGCTGCTGCCAGAGATGCGCGAGGCGACGTTTGCCGGGCACGCAGGTAACGATGGCAGCGCGATCACCTGGGGCAAGACCCTCGGTGCGCGTATGGCTGATCTCGGTGGCTACCAGGGCCATGGCTCGTGGGCCGTGCCTCAAGGCGCGCTGATTTCGTGGGCGTTGATGATGGAAGGCGGCATCCAGGTCAACGCGCTGGGGCAGCGCTTTCATGACGAAACACAAGGCTATTCCGAGGCGGCGGTCAAGGTGCTGGCCCAGCCGGGCGGTGTCGCGTGGAACGTGTTTGACGAGCCGCTTCTGAAACTGGCGCGTGGTTTTCCCGATTTTTGCGACGCTGAAAAAGCAGGCGCTGTGAAGTCCTGCGCAGACCTTGCAGCATTGGCCGCGCTGATGGGTTGTGACACAGCAGTGTTGGCAATGACGCTGCAACAAACAGCCGGCGGCGTTGAGTCCAATCGCAGTTTCAAGCGCGCGTTGACGGCTCCGTTTTACGCCGTGAAGGTCACTGGCGCGCTGTTCCATACGCAAGGTGGCCTGGACATTGATGCACGGTGTCGCGTGCTGCGCGAAGACGGCACGCCGTTGCCCAATTTGCTGGCCGCAGGCGGTGCCGCGCGCGGTGTGTCAGGCAACGCCGTGTGGGGTTACCTGTCTGGCAATGGCCTGCTCAGTGCCGTGGCGGGTGGTTACATCGCAGCGCAAACGGCGGTTGAACTTGTCAAAAATACAGCGCACGCTGATTGAATTCATGACTCTCAAAACGCGTTTGAGTCAACCCCATATCGTGCTCGCCCCGGGTGTCTACGATGCCTTGAGCGCACTCATCGCCGAGCAATCTGGCTTTGAAGCGCTCTACCTCTCGGGCGCATCCATCGCCTACACGCGCCTGGGGCGATCCGATGTCGGCCTGACCACTTACACCGAGGTGGCCGACACGCTGGCCCGCATCACCGAGCGCGTGGCGCTGCCGGTGATCGTGGATGCCGACACCGGCTTTGGCAACGCGCTGAATGTGATGCGCACCGTCAAAGGCTTCGAGCGTGCAGGCGCGGCGATGATCCAGATCGAGGATCAAACTTTCCCCAAACGCTGCGGCCACCTGGATGGCAAAGCGGTTGTACCCGTGGGAGAGATGGTTGGCAAACTCAAGGCCGCGCTGGATGCCCGCAACTCAAGCGACACGTTGATCCTCGCGCGCACCGATGCGTTGGCGGTGGAGGGCCTGGATGCAGCGCTGGAGCGCGGACAGGCTTATTTGGATGCAGGCGTTGACGCGCTGTTCATCGAAGCCCTGCGAACGCCTGAGCAGATGGGTGCCGCCTGCCAGCGCTTTGGCCACAAAGTTCCGCTCCTGGCCAACATGGTCGAAGGCGGCAAGACGCCCGTTCAAAATGCCGCAGCCCTGCAAGCCCAAGGCTTCAAGATCGCCATCTTCCCCGGCGGCACTGCGCGCGCCGTGGCGCATACTTTGCAGGGCTATTACAGTAGTTTGAAGCAACACCAGACAACGCTGCCGTGGACGGACAGGATGCTGGACTTTGACGGGTTGAACGAGGTGATTGGCACTGCGCAACTGCTGCAAACGGGCAAGCAATATGAAGGTTGATCTCGAAAATAGTTACTACTAAATATATAGCTAATTATGTATTTGATACGAGAGCTAGAGTCCTAAATTGTTGTTAAATCGGGTGGTTTTCGTGTTTTGGCATAATAAATTAACCTAGGAGTTAATTTTAATGGGTTTTGCCACTGTGACAACGTAGAAGCTTCAAACAAAAAAGCCGTAATGAATCGCCCCAGCGACCCATCACGGCTTTGTTGATTTGCTGCTGATGGCAGCGCTTAATGTCTGACGCTCAGCGCCCGTACACCTTGCCAAACAGCTCCCACGTCTTGCCGGTGAACCGCATCAACTGTTCACGCTCGATGGGGTAGAAGTCATCAGCGCTGGTCTTGACGTTCACACCGGGTAGCAACATAGGCAGAGTCAAGTCCAGGCTGGCGGCTTGCTTCATGACGTTGGCGCGGGTCAGGTCGTCACCGGCTTGCTTGAGCACATGCACCATCAGTTGCGCCACGGTGTAGCCGTACACGTTGAAGTTGTCGTTCATCGCGCCGGTAGGGTGGTACTTCTTCATATAGGCCACCCAGTCATCCCACTCTTTGCCCTTTTGGAATTGCGGGTCGGTCGGGTCTTTGATGTAGCCGGCGGTGATCAGGCCCATCGAGGCCTCAATGCCGGCCGGGGTCAGCACGGAGCCGACCGAGCTTGACACGCTGTTCAGGTAATGCACAGGCTTCCAGCCCAGATCGGCCGCTTTCTTGATCGCCTGCGCCGCAAATTTCGGCGTGGTGATGTTGAAGAACGTGTCAGCCCCGCTGGCCTTCAACGACACCATCTGGCTGTCCACCGTGGGGTCGGTCACCTCGTAGGTCAGCTTGGAGACGATCATCGTCTTGGCCTTGTCGCCCAGGCCGTCTTCAAAGCCCTTGAGGTAGTCTTTGCCGTAGTCGTCGTTCTGGTAAAGAATCGCGACTTTTGCATTGGGCTTGGTCTCCATCAAGTGCGCTGCAAACACCTTGGATTCGGACTGGTAGTTCGGCTGGTAGCCCATCGTCCAGGGGAAGTTTTTCGGGTCACCCCACTTGGTCGCACCGGTGGCCACAAACAGATGCGGCACTTTTTTGTCGTTCATGTACTTGTGGATGGCCGAGTTCGGCGGCGTGCCCAGCGGCTGGAAAATCAGCAGAACTTCTTCCTGCTCCACCAGTTTGCGTGCCTGCTCAACGGTTTTGGCCGGGTTGTAGCCGTCGTCCAGCGAGATGAACTTGACCTTGCGGCCATTGATGCCGCCTTCGGCATTGACTTTGTCGAAGTACGCGCCAATTGACTTGCCAATCGCGGCGTAAGCCGATGCGGGGCCCGAGTAAGGGTTGATATGGCCCAGCTTGATTTCCTTGTCGTCCGCGCCGACATCGTATTTCTTCTGCGCCATCGCGCTGCTGGCGATCAGCGCCGCACTGGCGATGACCAAGGGCAATAAATGGAATTTCATGGTTTCAGGTCTCCTTCAAAGTGGATGAAAAAATGACACAACACGACTTTCAACTTCTTGATACTGACGTTGATTCAACGAACTTGCAAGCCAACGGACGCTGGTACTTACCCGCAAACTCAGCCGGCTGACTTGGCTTTCACCCAACGCCAAAGCCGCTGCAAGCCACCCATGACACCGGTGGGCATCAAATACATCAGGCCAATCAGCAGTACGCCGTAAATCGCAGCGGGCGCGGACTTCGACAGTTCGTCGGCAATATTGGGCACATACTGGATGAACATCGCGCCAAAGATCGCACCCGGAATTGACGCCAGGCCACCCACCACCACGCCCACCAGCAAAAAGATCGACAGGTTGACGGTGAAGCTGTCAGGCGACACATAGGCCACCACCACCGCCGCCATCGCGCCGGCCACGCCGCAGTACGCGGCAGACACGCCGAAGGTGATTGACTTGAACACCGGCAGATTGATGCCCATCGCGGTGGCCGCAATCGGGTGATCCCGCACGGCAATCAGCGCGCGGCCTACGCGGCCGTGCAGCAGGTTGTACGCCAGGATGAACATCAGCACGGTGACGGCCAGCGAGAAGAAGTACAACCAGCGATCCGGGCTTAACGGTTGGCCAAACAGGCTGAACTCAAACGGTGGGGCAGGTTTGGACAGCACAATGCCCTGCACGCCGCCCGTCCAGCCCTCGATTTTTTTGTATTTGAGCAATTGCGGCACCGCCAGCGCCAACGCGAACGTGGCCAGCGCGAGGTAGTGCCCGGCCAGGCGCAACGCCGGGAAGCCCATCAAATAGCCAAACACAAAACACACCACGCCTGCAATGGGCAACGTGGCCCAGTAGGGTGCGCCCATCTTGTCCATCATGATCGCGGCCGTGTACGCGCCAAAGGCGTAAAACGCGCCGTGGCCGAGTGAAATCTGGCCGTTGAAGCCGGTCAAAATGTTCAAACCCAAAATCGCGATGGCGTAGACCAGCACCAGGTTGAACTGAAACACGCGGTAATTTTTGAACAGAAAGGGCAGGATGATGAGCCCGACGGCCAACAACGCCAGCCCGATCCACTTGCCCTTGCTTGAAGCTGATGCCGAACCTGACGCGGTAGTTGAGTTCATACGCGTGTCACCACAGTTTTGCCAAACAGGCCATCGGGTTTGAGCGTCAGCGTCGCGACAATCAGCACCAGCGCCACGGTGAGCTTCAGCTCGGTGCCAATCACGTAGGCACCCAGCAGGTTTTCCAGAACACCGACCACCAGACCGCCAAACACGGCGCCCCATGGGTTGTCAATGCCGCCCAACAGCGCCGCCGCGAAGCCGTAGAGCAAGATGCCCGCCATCATGTTCGGGTCAAGGAAGACGATGGGGGCCACCATCATCCCGGCCACCGCACCCACCGCTGCCGCCAGACCCCAGCCCAGGCCCAGCATCCACGACACCCGAATGCCCACCAGCCGCGCCGAGTCGGGGTTTTGCGCGGCCGCGCGCATCGCCAGGCCGACAGGGGTGTAGCGGAAGAAGGCATACAGCGCCAGCAACACGCACACCAGCACACCAGCCGAGCCCACGTCATGGGCGGTGAAATACTTGGTGGCGAAGAAAGAGTCTTTGGGGAACGGGCTGGGGAATGATTTAAGCGTGTGGTCAAAAATCCAGCCCGCCAGCGCGTTGACGATCAGCAGCAGGCCGATGAACACAATCACGTTCGCAAGCACTGGTGCCTTCTCCAGCGGCCGCAAAATGATGCGCTGAATCAACAAGCCGCCCACGAACGAAATGGCTACGGTCGCAAAAAATGCCCCCCAATACGGCCAGCCCGCCTGCACCATCGCCCAGGCGATGAAGGTGCTGAAGGTGGCCATCTCGCCTTGCGCGAAGTTGATGTGGTGCGTGGCCTGGTAGATCATCACCAGCGCGAGTGCGACCGAGCCGTAGATGCAGCCGCTGGCGAGGCCGGAGAAGATTTGGTGGAGGAAGGCTTCCATGTCGATGTTGCCCTGTTTAGTAGCCGAGGTACGCCTTGCGCACCGACTCGTCGTTCTTGATCGTCGCACTCGGGCCCGACAGCGCAACTTTGCCCGTCTCCAGCAGGTACGCGTGATCGGCCAAATCAAGCGCCAAACTCGCGTTTTGCTCCACCAGCAGCATGCTGACTTTGTCTTCTTTGTTGATGGTGCGCATGATGCGGAAAATCTCGGCCACGATCAGCGGGGCCAGGCCAAACGATGGCTCATCGAGCAGTAACAGTTTGGGCCGAAGCATCAGCGCGCGGCTGATGGCTAGCATCTGCTGCTCTCCACCTGATAGCGTGCCGGCTTGCTGGTTGCGCCGCTGCTTGAGGATGGGAAAGCGGGTGAATGCTTTCTCCATGTCCAATTCCAACTCGGCCTTGTCGGCCCGCACGTAAGCCCCCAGGCGCAGGTTTTCTTCGGTCGACAAGGCGGTAAAGGTGCCCCGCCCCTCGGGCACGTGCGCGATGCCCATTCGCACCACGTTCTCGGTCGATTTGCCGACCAATTGCTGGCCGTCAAACACGATGCTGCCACTGGTTTTGACGGTTTGGCACAGGCTGCGCAGTGTGGTGGTTTTGCCCGCGCCATTGGCACCCAGAATCGCGGTGATGTGACCGACTTCGAGCGAAAAATTGATGTCGTGCAGCACCTTGGTGGCACCGTAGGCGGCGTTCAGGCCGCTGACTTCAAGCAGCTTGGACATCGGCAGGCTTTCCTAAATAGGCTTCAATCACATCGGGATGATTCTGAATGTGGGTCGGGTTGCCCTCGGCAATCTTTCTACCGAAGTTCAGCGCCACGATGTGGTCTGACACACCCATCACCAGGCTCATGTGGTGCTCCACCAGCAGCACGGTGATCTTCAAACGGTCACGAATGTCCTTGATCATGCGGCCCAGGTCTTCGAGTTCTTCGTGGTTCAAGCCGGCGGCCGGCTCGTCGAGCATCAAGAGCTTGGGGTCTGCCGCCAATGCGCGGCCCAGTTCAACGCGCTTTTGAATCGCAAACGGCAGATCACGTACCGGCTTGTGGGCGTGTTGCGCGAGGTCGAGGTACTCCATGATCTCGGCGGCTTTTTGTTGCAGTCGCAGCTCCTCCGCGCGCACGCTGGGCAGGCGCAAGGCGCTGGCGGCAAAGCCAGCCTTGGAGCGCGCGTGCGAGCCGACCATGATGTTCTCGCGCACCGGCATGGTTTGGAACATCGCCAGGTTTTGAAACGTGCGCCCCATGCCCAAACCGGCTACTTCATGTGTGGGGGTTTTGGTGATCGATTGGCCTTCAAACAGGATGTCGCCCGACTGGTAGTTGTACAGACGGCTCATGCAGTTGAAGAGCGTCGTTTTGCCTGCGCCATTGGGGCCGATCAGCCCGCAGATGCTGCCCTGGGTGACATCAAAACCCACGGCATCCAGTGCGGTGATGCCGCCAAATTTCACGGTGACTTCACGCACGCTCAACAAAGCAGATTTCAGGGCATTTGTTCCCTGGGCAGATGGGCGGTCAGTCACGGTCGGAGTCATAGTTTCAAAGGGTTAACTCGGTCGGTGCCGATCACAGGCGGCAAAATTAGTTACGAACAAAAATCATGGTAGCGACCGACTGCCACCACCTATACCCGGACATACCCTTGGGTTATCGCCGAAGCGACTTTGAGGGGTCGCAGGTAACATCAAGACGAAATTTACCTGGTTTTTCTGAAGGAGGCGAACATGTCTGAAGCTGTGCAAACCATCGTCCTGGGCGGTGGCTGTTTCTGGTGTACCGAGGCCGTGTACGTGCAGGTGCGCGGCATCGCGGATGTTGAAAGCGGCTACAGCAACGGCCAAGTCGCGCAACCGACTTACGAGCAGGTGTGCAGCGGGCGTACCGGCTGCAACGAGGTGGTCAAGTTGACCTATGACCCGGCCCAGATCAGCACCCGTGAGATCCTGGAAATCTTCTTTGTCGTACACGACGCGACGACGCTGAACCAGCAGGGCAACGATGTTGGTACGCAGTACCGCAGTGGCATTTACTACACCAGTGACGAGCAGAAACAGGTGGCGCAAGACATCATCAAAGAGATGAGCACTGGTGGCTTCTTCAGCAAGAAAATCGTCACCGAAGTGCTGCCGCTTGAGAACTACTGGCCCGCTGAGGACTACCACCAGGACTTTTTTGAAAACAACCCGAATCAGGGCTACTGCATGGCCGTGGCGGGGCCCAAGGTCGCGAAATTTCGCAAAACCTTCAGCAGACTCGCAAAATCTTGAAAGTTAACCTGGGAGTTAATTTATTGCTCGAAAAAGCGATTTTTATCGTAATTGTTGAGAAAATAACCTTCTGGCTCCCGGATGATATGGATTTATTGCTACTTTTTGCATAGTAAATGATCCGCACATCGCAACTCTCCTACCGCTACGGCAGCGGCCCGACTATCGCCTTTGCAGACATCGACGTACCCCAAGGCGCGACGCTGCTGCTGCGCGGCGCATCCGGCTCGGGCAAATCCACCTGGCTCGCGCTGGCAGCGGGTTTGCTGCGCGCGCGGGGTGGGCGTATCGACGTGGCGGGGCAGGATTTAGGCGATCTCAAAAGCATCGCGCTGGATGCCTGGCGCGCCAGGGCGATTGGCTTCTTGCCGCAAAAGCTCCACCTGAGCGAGGCGCTGACGGTGCAGGGCAATTTGGCGATGGCGCAATGGGCGGCGGGTGCGGCGGATGACAAGAACGCCATCGCGCAAGTCTTGGCCACGCTGGGCTTGAGCGAGCTGGCGCAGCGCAAACCGTCACAACTTTCAGGCGGTCAGGCGCAGCGGGTGGCATTGGCCCGAGCCGTGCTGCTGGCCCCCAAAATCATCTTGGCCGACGAGCCCACCGCCAGCTTGGATGACGAAGCTGCTCACGCCGCACTGGCGCTGCTGCAAGCCACCGCGCAAAGCTGCAAGGCGACGCTGGTGATCGCTACACACGATGCACGCGTGGTGCAGGCGCTGCCCGGTGCGATGGAGGTTCGGCTGCCCGCGATGGCGTCAGCGCATCTTCACGAGACTGCATGAAGATCGTCTCGATTGCCTGGCGCTATTTGTGGTCACGCCCGCTGGCTGCGGCGCTGAACCTGCTACTGCTGGCGCTGGGCCTGGCCGCCATCACCTTTGTGCTGCTGACCTCGCAGCAGATCGACCGTAATTTTGAGCGTGACTTGGCAGGCATTGACCTCGTCGTGGGAGCCAAAGGCAGCCCGATTCAGTTGATCCTCGCGGGTGTTTTTCACATTGACGTGCCCGCTGGCAACATCCCTCTGGCTGAAGTGCAAAAGCTGCAAGCTCACCCGCAAGTCGCCAAATTGATCCCGTTAAGTTTGGGCGATACCTTCAAGGGCTTTCGCCTCGTAGGCACCTCGCCCGCGTATGCCCAACATTACGCGGCCGCGCTGGCGCAAGGTGCAATGTGGGCGGGCACGATGCAAGCCGTGATCGGGCACGAGGTGGCGCGGCAAACCGGGTTGGCGGTGGGCCACAAGTTCGCCGGATCGCACGGCCTGGGCGGTAAGGGCCATGCGCATGGCGACAACCCGTACCAGGTCAGCGGCATCCTCGCGCCGTGTGCATGTGTGCTGGATCGGCTGATTTTGACGGCGACTGAATCCGTGTGGAAGGTGCATGAAGATGCAACAGTGGCCGACCCCAGCGACCGCGCCGTGCTGGAAGCCGAGCGCGAAGTGACGATGGCGTTGATCACCTACAAAAGCCCGCTGGCGGCGGTGAGCATGCCGCGTTTCATCAATACCACCACTGATTTGCAGGCGGCAGCCCCGGCGATTGAAATCACACGCCTCTTGCGCATGGTGGGCGTGGGCACCGATGTCCTGCGCGGCTTTGCAGCGGTGCTGCTGCTCACAGCGGGGTTGAGCGTGTTCATCGCCCTTTGGAACGCCGTGCGCGAGCGCCGGGCTGATTTGGCGATGCTGCGCATGCTGGGGGCGTCGCCGCAAAAAGTGGCGGGGTTGGTTCTTTGCGAAGCCCTGCTTTTGGCTTTGTTAGCGGTGGCGCTGGGACTGATGATGGGCCATCTGTTGACCGGGCTGGTGGGCTACTGGCTACAGGCTGAGCGCTCGCTCGTGCTCACGGGGTGGGTTTGGCTGGCCGAGGAGTGGTGGGTGTTAGTCATGGGAATCGCCGTGGCGACGGTGGCTGCTTTATTGCCGGCGTTGAATGCTTACCGCATGGATGTCACCACACTCTTGAATTCACGTTAGCCCAGTCTGGCATTGGTTTTGTCAGCAGATGCGGGTGTGCGCCAGGAGTAAGATTCGGGGTTGTTGCCACCTCATCCTTGCGGAGATTTTTTGACCATGAAATTGTTGTCCGTTTTTTGCGCAACCGCTTTATTGCTGCTCGGCCAGAGCGCTTTGGCGCAGCACAGCGACAAAGAAACCAAGTCCGACATTACCCGCCACCGCGCGATGGCTGCTGCGCACGAGGCAGCGGCCAAATGTCTGGAGTCTGGCAAGAAAGAGGATGTTTGCCAGAAGGAGTTGCAGGCCGCTTGCAAGGGCTTAGCCATCGGCAAGTATTGCGGCATGAAGCACGAACACTAAAGCATCAGCATTGAAGGAAATCATCATGAAATCACTGGTTCTCGCATCTGCTTTTGTCGTCGGTTCCGCGTTGCTGTCCACCAGCGCGCTGGCGCAGCTCAGTTTGCCTGTTCCTCCGCTTCCCGCAGGGGCAAGCTCAGGCGTTCC
>JANOTO010000190.1:0-11465 GCA_031416395.1 Rhodoferax sp.
GCGCTCGTCACCAGCTCATTCAATGGCGGCAGCTATTACCCAGTGGGCGGGCCTGCACGGTTTGCGCAGACTTTGATACCGGTGATTGAAGCAGCCGGTGGCGAAGTGAGGTTGAGTGCGGACGTGAAGCGAATCCTCACGCAGGAGGGTCGCGTCTGTGGTGTTGGATTTGACGTATTTGGTGCCCGCGCGCAGGAGCAGGCGCAGCACGTCATATCCGCCATGGGTGTGGCCAATACGGTTGCGTGTTTGAGCCCCGAGGATGCGCCGGCCTGGCAAGACGCAGTCGGCACCATGACGCCGGGCCTGGCTTGCGTTTCACTGTTCATTGGATTGGAAGGAGACATTGCCCACGCAGGTGGCAGCAGTGCCAATCACTGGATTTTCCACAGCCACGAGATCGGCGCGCTGTGGCGCAACCCGACAGAGCAAGACGCACCAGGAATATTCGTGTCTTTTCCATCGCAGAAGAACTTGAGCAACCATGGCAACCCCGTCAAGCCGACCGCAGAGGTCGTGGTTGTCATGGATACCGAAGTATTCGCACCCTGGCTGGCATTGCCCGACAGCGAACGTCCGGCGGGCTACCTGGCGCTCAAGGAACAAATCAAAACACGGCTGCTGCGCCAGTTCTTGCGGCACTTCCCAAAAATGGAGCTGATGGTACGTTTTCATGAACTGTCCACACCACTCACACAGCGCCGATACGTGCGTTCGCCCGACGGCGCAATGTATGGCATCGAGATGACGGCCGAGCGCTTGACCAATCCAGCCCTGCACGTGCGCACGCCGGTGCCCGGTCTGCTTCTGGCGGGGCAGGATGTCACCAGCCCTGGTGTGGCGGGTGCGTTCATGGGCGGGCTGATCGCCGCTGCCAGCTTGGAGCCGACTCTTTGGGGGAAATTGCGGCAATAAGCGCGCGCGGGCTCTGACGACGCATCTCCATGGAATCAAGTTTTTCAACCCAACCACGCACCCAACCAGACGGCCAAGATCATCAAAGCCAGCCCTGGAACCACGCGCTTGGCATAACCAATTCCCCCCGCGTTGAACGCCACCATGGCTTTCATCAAAGTGTTGGTGCTCAGGCCAACCAAAATGGGCACGACAGCCTGGGCACTCGTGATCTTCTGGGCTGCCATCAGTGACGCGGCTGAAGCTGCCGTTGCATGGGCATCCACCAAACCGGCCACGGCTGCACTGAGCAGCAGTCCGTCAGACCCCCACCAGGCATTCAGTGCCGCTGATAGCACCACCACCGCACTCACCAGTACCGCAAATCCAGCCGCCATCTTGAGATCGAATGCCCGTCCAGATTCCCGCTCAGGTAGTGCCCCCCCGCCAGACATGGCGACAAGAGCGAGGCTATACAGGCCCGCCGCCACGCCCCCGAAGCCCAGTGGCAACCACAATGACTTTAACAAGTCCGGCTGCACCAAGGCCACCACTGCGGCCATCTGAACGATGGTGGCTAGGGATGAGAGCGCCGCGCCTGCCGCCGCACTGCCGGCCGCCGTTGGGTGCTGGCGCGCCCGCGCGCCCATGGAATGAACGGTGGCGGTGCTTGAAACAAACCCGGACGCAAAACCAGCCAGTGGCAAACCAAAACGCGGCCCAAGCGTTCTCAGCGCCACATAGCCGACTGCGCTGATCGCCATCACCATCACAATCAGTTGGGCGATGGAACGTGGGTTGACCGCATCAAAAGGCCCCAGATATCGATCAGGTGCCAGCGGCAGCACGATCAACGCAGCGGCAAAGAACAAAATGATGTCGTGCAGCTCGTGCTCGGTCAACACACTGCGCACGAAGTGGTGCATGCGATTGCGCGCCGCTAAAAGGCCTGCCAGCACCGTGCCCAGGCCAGCAGCCACAAATGGGCTGTGCATGGCCAACCCACCGAGCAGGCAGGTCAACAGCAGCGCGAACTCCGTCGTCATCCCTGGGTCTTGTTGCCGCGTTTTCTGATACGCAAGCAGTGCACCTGCACCAACCATCAGCGCAGCGACGGCTATCACCAGGGTACCGCCGAACATGACACTGACGGCACCGAGCAAGGCAACTACCGAGAAGGTGCGAATTCCGGCGGCAGCGCGGTTCGGGCCAGCGTGCTTTCGCTGCTCGCGTTCGGCACCTATCAACAGGCCAACGCCCAAAGCCACGCTAAGACCCAACAGGGCGGATTGATCAAACGGGTCAGAAATTTCTAGCTCCTGGTGTCGGTTGGTCAGCAGCCCAGCATGCCTCAAAGCTCGCCAACGCAATGGATGGCTGCACACCATTGCATTGCATCACTAATCAGTGTGGTTGTGGTTTGAGAAATGTCAATACGCGACGGTTGCTGCTTATCTCAAGTTCTGGTGCGCCCTGTTGATGATGCGCCGAGCCTGTTTCACTAGCCCAAGGCGCGTTTAATTGGAGTTCGGTAGGTGTTCGTTGATGTCCCTCTGTCATGACTTGCTCACGGCTTCCTGATGCGCTTCAAAAGCGCCAGGATTTCAGCTTGCGCCTCGGCATCGTGCCAAGGCATGAAGCTCTATTGGCGCGGTACGACCACTTCGGTTGCTTATGAGTTTTCGAAGTAACCTTTCGCGCACGGGCACGTCCCACCGGAGTCGTTGAGGTTCCGCTAGCGCTGTCAACAAGGTCACAGTGGGGAGTTAGCGCCTTGAATCAAGATTTCATGGATAAAGATTTGTTAAGGGGCAAGGGGGCAAGCGGATCAGTTACTCCCAGGCGATGCGCGCTTGAGTTCGCCCGCGACCTGGCATGCAGCACACAGGGCCGCTTCCGGAATGGCTTGCAGTCGGCGCAAATCGATAGCTTTATGGCAGCTCTCGCAATATCCATAGCTTCCTAGCACCAGGCGACGCTGTGCGGCTGCTACATTTTTAAGCTCCTGGATAGCGCGTTCTGCGATGGCATCGTCAACCACCGACTGGGCGGCTTCATCGGCGACATCCTTGAAGTCTGTGACATCGCGTGGGATCTCCTTTCCCTGCACATCGAAGTCTTCACCGGTGTTGCGCAAAACCGCACGCGCTTGAGCATCGCGCTGGGCGAGAAGTTGGGCAAAACGCTCCGTGTCGGTGTTGTCAAATTTTTCCACGGCAAGGCCTTTTCTTGAAGTTGAGTGTGAGCAGGCTTCATTGTGGGAGGTGTAGTTGCACAGGGGTTTGATTTAGGTCAAGCGCAGGCAAGGGGCAACAGTACTATATTTATAGCAAACTATATATATTATCCGAGAGCCAAGAGGAGATTTGTTTCAGATTTCTATTCAAACGGTATAGTTTCAAGAAAATTCACCACATTTGTAGTAAATTTTATCAATTTTGACCAAAAATGCATCGACCAACTCCTTTGGGTCGGTCTGCCCGGTTGGCTATGCCTCCCAGGCGGTTTTAAACGTCACTGACTTGATATTCATCAAGCTTGCGTGCCAGACATCGGAATAGTCTGAACACGTCAAAACAACGAGGAGAGCGTTTGATGACGACTACCCGCTGACTTTGGTGGAGCCTTGGGGCTTTGTTTGTGTTTGGCTTTGGCGTACTGCTGTGGATGGGCGGTGAAATCCACCGGCAGGCACACCTTCATGGCTGGCGGCATTCTGGGCACCGAAGGCATTGCGCAGGTGATGGGTGATTGAAAGAACCTAAAACCGATTTACTCACAAGGATCATCATGAGCGTACGAAATCTTGAAGCCTTGTTCCAGCCCACTTCGGTGGCGTTGATTGGCGCGTCTGACCGAACCAACAGCGTTGGTGCCGTGCTATTTCAAAACCTCCTTCATGGCGGCTTCAAGGGGCTGATATGGCCGGTGAACCCCAAGCACGCGGCGGTGGGCGGACGTTCAGCCTGGCCTGATGTCGAATCACTGCCGCATGCACCCTCTCTCGCCGTGATTTGTACGCCACCCCACGCCGTGCCTGGTTTGATTGCCGCGCTGGGGCGCAAAGGCACGCGCGCCGCCATCGTGATCACAGCCGGTCTGAAGCAACTTCACACTAAGGACGGGCAAACGCTGGAGCAGGCCATGCTGGATGCCGCACGACCGTTTCTGCTGCGCATCCTGGGGCCCAACTGCATTGGCGCGCTGGTTCCAGGTATTGGCCTGAATGCCAGCTTTGCGCCCGGTAACGCTCTGGTTGGGCCGTTGGCATTTGTGACGCAGTCTGGGGCATTGGCAACCGCTATGCTGGACTGGGCCAACAGCCGCCAAATCGGGTTCTCTCATTTCATCTCCCTGGGTGACAGTGCAGATGTTGACTTCGGCGACGTGCTGGATTATCTTGCCAGCGACAGCCAGACGCGCGCTATCCTGATGTATGCGGAGTCTGTCAAGTCCGGGCGTAAATTCATGTCTGCTGCTCGCGCTGCAGCGCGTAACAAGCCGGTGATCGTGGTCAAAGCCGGGCGCGCGCCCGAAGGGGCCAAAGCGGCGGCCTCGCACACTGGCGCGCTGGCGGGCTCAGACGCGGTGTTTGATGCCGTGGCCAGACGCGCTGGCATGTTGCGCGTGGACAGTTTGGAAGCATTGTTTGATGCCGCCGAAACATTAGTCCGCACCCAAACTTGGTCGGGTGAAAGGCTTTGCATTCTCACCAATGGCGGTGGTGTGGGGGTGTTGGCAGCAGACGCGCTGGCGCTGAACGGCGGCAAACTCGCCAGCCTGAGTGAGGGCACTTTGGCCGCGCTGGATGCCTGCCTGCCACCGAACTGGTCGCGCGGAAACCCGGTTGACATTGTTGGCGATGCTCCGGTGGCGCGCTACCAGGACGCGATGCGAGTGCTGCTGGATGCCCCGGAAGTTGATGCGCTGGTTTTCATGCATGCCCCGACCGCGATTGTTTCCTCGGCCGACATCGCGGTGGCTTGCCTGCCCATGATGCGGGCAACCCACAAGTTGATCCTGACGAGTTGGCTGGGTGGAGCTGCCGTGGCTGACGCGCGAGCCGCCACGGCAGCGGCCGGCATCCCAAGCTACGAAACACCCGAACGCACCGTGGCCGCATGGCTACAGTGCGTTAACCGCGCACGCAACCTGGCGGTATTACAGCAAGTACCTCCTGCTGCAGTGGAGGATTTTCGGGCTGACACGCAAGGTGCTGCTGAGTTACACAGACAAGCGCTACGCGATGGTGGTGAATGGCTAAACCAGGCGCAGGCACATGCGCTGCTCAAAGCTTATGGTATTCCTACCGTCGAGACCCAGATGGTTGCCGACGGCGAAGCCGCAATCTGCGCCGCCAACCAGATTGGCTACCCTGTCGCCCTGAAAATCGTCTCCTCACAAATCGTTCATAAATCCGACATCGGTGGCGTAGCTCTTGGACTGCTAAACGCCGAAGAAGTCAAATCGGCCACCGACACCATGCTTCAACAGGTGAAACGGCTAAAGCCAGAAGCAAAGATACTTGGTTTCACGGTTCAAGCGATGGCAAAGCGCCCTGGCGCACACGAACTGATCATTGGCATCAACTCAGACCCCGTGTTTGGCCCCGTGATTTTGTTGGGCCGTGGTGGCACCTCGGTGGAGCTGCATCGCGATCACGTCATTGCCTTGCCGCCGCTCAATTCCGCACTGGCGCAGGACATGCTCGACGAAAGTGGACTCGGTACCTTGTTGGCAGGCTATCGGGGCCGCGCTGCGTCAAACACCCAGGGCCTGTTGAGCACCTTGATGAAGGTGTCGCAAATGGCTTGCGACCTGCCCTGGCTGGCTGAGCTTGACATCAACCCGCTGTGGGTCGATGAGATGGGTGTTTTGGCGGTCGATGCCAGAGTGCGCCTGCGAACTGTGGAGGTGCGCGAACCCAACCGACTCGCGATTCGTCCGTACCCGTTGCCACTTGAGCAGTCAGTAACAGTTGCAGGAGTACCTCTGCGTTTACGACCGATCCGCCCAGAAGACGCACCTTGCATGATGCAGTTCTATGCGCATGCCTCACCCGAAGACATGCGGCTGCGGTTTTTCATGTCGCAGCGGGCGGTGCCACCTTCGCAACTGGCACGATTCACCCAAATTGACTATGACCGCGAGATGAGCTTCATCGCTCTGGAGTCAGGCAGTGATGGTGCAGCCGTCATGGTCGGTGAGGTGCGCGCGCTTTGCGATCCAGACAACCTCAAAGCAGAATTTGCCATCATGGTCGCCTCGAACTGGCAAGGGAAGGGCCTGGGCCGTATTCTCCTCAAGAAAATGATTGACTACCAGCACTCGCGAGGTCTAACAGAATTGGTGGGCCAGTGCCTCGCTGAAAACGCAGGCATGAAGGCCTTGGCGCGCGAGTTCGGTTTCACGACCAGTGCCGGGCCTGGCCCTGGCATCAAGACACTGTCGCTGGCGTTGGCGAACGCATTCGGCGGTGATCAATCCTTGACCACTTGATGACCTCTGCGGTTACTAATGATTTCGAAGGCTGGACTAAAGCGGTTGCGAGAAGAAGTGGTGTCGACCTGCGGCTAAACGGCAGGGGGGCTGAGCGGTTCAGAGTTAAGGCTCAATGCCATCCGCCAAACCATGGCGCATGGCGTAGCGGATCAATTCACTTTGGTTGTCCAGAGCCAACTTTTGCATCAAGTTCGACTTATGCGTGCTCACAGTTTTGACCGACAAATTAATTTTCGCGGCAATGTGAGTCACCGAAGTGCCCGCCACCAGCAGTTGCATCACCTCGAACTCCCGCTCCGTCAGGTTTTCGTGCGGCAAAGAGGCACTGCCTGGCATGGCGTGCAGCGCCAGCTGTTCAGCCACTTCTGCGCTGATATAGGCACCACCGCTGGCGATCTTGCGAATCGCCTGCACCAGCAGATCTGGCGCGCTCTCCTTGGTCAGGTAGCCGCTGGCACCCGACCTGATAGCCCGCACGGCATACTGGAGCTCCTGGTGCATGCTCAGCACCAGAATGCGTAACGCGGGCCTTTCAGCACGCACCAGTTTGATCGTCTCCATACCGTTTCGCCCAGGCATCGACAAGTCCAGCATGAGCACGTCAAAGCTCTGGTCGCGAACGCGCTGCAGAACCTCGTTGCCATCGCGGGCTTCGCCAACAACCTCCATGCCATCCGCTGATGAGACGATCCGTTTAAGACCTTCACGTACGATGGCGTGGTCATCGGCAATCACAATTTTGATCATCTAGAGTGAATCCTGCTTAACGGACTCCATATTGTTGACCACCAAGGATATCCGCATACAAAGCGATAAAGGCGCTCAAAGCCGTGCCCGTGCGGCCACCGTTCCAATCCCGATCACATTGTCTGCCCCTGGCGCACCAAAGGCTTGCTCTTTGAGGATGCCGAGTTGATCTCGCACTTTCGCGGCTTTTTCGAATTCGAGGTTTTTGGC
The DNA here is from genome assembly GCA_031416395.1 of Rhodoferax sp. Taxonomy (GTDB): domain Bacteria; phylum Pseudomonadota; class Gammaproteobacteria; order Burkholderiales; family Burkholderiaceae_C; genus JANYCG01. The sequence goes on from JANOTO010000190.1 coordinate 7,354, forward strand.
GTGGTCCAACATCAGGCGCTCCAGGCGCTTGATCTCGCGGGAGATATCTTTCTCGCTCATGTCTTCCACCTTGGCACGCTGCATCGCATCGTTTTCGAGGCGCTCCATCTCCTTGCCAGCTTTGTCGCTGTAGACACCATCAATCAGGTCACGCACCTGCTTGACGATGGATTTCGGCGTGATGCCGTGTTCTGCGTTGTGGGCAATCTGCTTGTTGCGCCGCCGCTCTGTCTCGCTCATGGCGCGGGTCATCGAGTCGGTGATGCGATCCGCGTACAGAATCGCGCGGCCATTGAGGTTGCGGGCGGCGCGGCCAATGGTCTGGATCAGGCTGCGTTCGGAGCGCAAAAAGCCCTCTTTGTCAGCATCCAGAATCGCCACCAGCGACACCTCGGGGATGTCCAACCCCTCGCGCAACAGGTTGATGCCGACCAGCACGTCGAACGTACCCAAGCGCAAGTCACGCAGGATTTCAACCCGCTCCACGGTGTCAATGTCGCTGTGGAGGTAGCGCACTTTCACACCGTTCTCCGACAGATATTCGGTGAGCTGCTCCGCCATCTTTTTCGTCAGCGTGGTGATCAGCACCCGTTCGCGCTTGTCCGCGCGGATGCGAATTTCTTGCAGCACGTCATCAACCTGCGCGGTGGCCGGGCGCACTTCAACTTCAGGGTCTACCAGGCCGGTGGGGCGAACGACTTGCTCCACCACTTGGCCCGAATGCTCTTTCTCCCAGGTTGACGGGGTTGCCGACACCAGCACCACCTGGCGCATGCGCTGCTCAAATTCCTCAAACTTCAGGGGGCGGTTGTCCAGCGCGCTGGGCAGGCGAAATCCGTATTCCACCAGCGTCGTCTTGCGCGAGCGATCCCCCAAATACATCGCACCAAACTGGCCGATGGTGACGTGGCTTTCGTCAATGAACATCATCGCGTCTTTGGGCATGTAGTCGGTCAGCGTCGAAGGCGGATCGCCCGGCGCGCTGCCCGCCAGATGGCGCGAGTAGTTCTCGATGCCTTTGCAGTGGCCCACCTCGGACAGCATCTCCAAGTCAAACCGCGTGCGCTGCTCGATGCGCTGCGCCTCCACCAATTTGCCTTCGGAGACGAAGAACTTGATACGCTCGGCCAACTCCACCTTGATCGTTTCCACTGCAGCCACCACCTGGTCGCGCGGTGTCACGTAATGGCTACCAGGATAGACAGTAAAGCGCGGAATCTTCTGGCGGATGCGGCCAGTGAGCGGATCAAACAGTTGCAGCGACTCGATCTCATCATCAAACAGCTCGATGCGGATCGCCATCTCGCTGTGCTCGGCGGGAAAGATGTCAATAGTGTCGCCCCGCACGCGGAATGCACCACGCGAGAAATCGATATCGTTACGCTTGTACTGCATCCGAATCAACTGGGCAATCACATCGCGCTGGCCGGGCTTGTCGCCCACCCGCAGCGTCATGATCATCTTGTGATACGCCTCGGGTTGGCCAATGCCGTAGATGGCGGACACCGTGGCCACGATGATCACATCGCGCCGCTCCAGGATGCTCTTGGTGCACGAGAGGCGCATCTGCTCGATGTGCTCGTTGATGGCAGAGTCTTTTTCGATGAACAAGTCACGCTGCGGCACATAAGCCTCGGGCTGGTAGTAGTCGTAGTAGCTGACGAAATACTCCACCGCGTTGTTGGGGAAAAACTCGCGGAACTCGCTGTAAAGCTGTGCCGCCAACGTTTTGTTGTGCGCAAACACAATCGCCGGGCGACCCAAGCGCGCGATCACGTTGGCCATGGTGAAGGTTTTGCCCGAGCCGGTGACGCCCAGTAGGGTCTGGAATACCTCGCCGTCTGTCACGCCATCGACCAGCTTGTTGATCGCCTCGGGCTGGTCGCCAGCGGGCGGGTATGGCTGATACAGCTCGAAAGGCGAGTTGGGGAAGTTGACGAATTGACCGGTTTTCGGTGCTTCAAGCACTTCGCCAATTTCTCGGATGATTGCGTTCATGAGGAGCTTGCTTAAATTCAAAAAAGAGCCCGTTAAAATCAGGGCTAACCCGGCAGGTTACATCAGCTTTGCGGGTCTTGCCACCACTCCCCTGTTACAAGGACTTTCATGTCATCCTCAGCGTCCCCTACATCCCTGTTTTCTGCCGTCGAAATGGCCCCACGCGACCCTATCTTGGGCATTACTGAAGCTTTTGCAGCCGATACCAACCCCAAAAAAGTTAACTTGGGCGTGGGCGTTTATTACGACGACAACGGCAAGCTGCCCCTGCTCAAATGCGTGCAGGCCGCTGAAAAAGCCATGACGGACGACCCCAAGGCGCGTGGCTACTTGCCAATTGACGGCATCGCCGCCTACGACGCAGCGGCCAAAGCGCTGGTGTTTGGCGCAGATTCTGAGCCCGTGACATCAGGCCGCGTGGCCACCGTGCAGGGCGTGGGCGGCACCGGCGCGTTGAAGATCGGCGCGGATTTCTTGAAGAAACTCAACCCCAACGCCAAAGTGCTGATCAGCGACCCGAGCTGGGAAAACCACCGCGCGCTGTTCACCAATGCCGGTTTTGTGGTTGAGAGTCACCCTTATTTCGACCCGTCTGCCAATGGCGGCTGGGGCGGCATCAACTTTGCAGGCATGTGGGCGGCATTCAACGCGGCACCTGCGGGCACCATTGTTGTGCTGCACGCCTGCTGCCACAACCCGACGGGTTATGACATCACGGCCACGCAGTGGGATCAGGTGGTCGCCACCGTCAAGGCCAAAGGCCTGGTACCGTTTTTGGACATGGCTTACCAGGGCTTTGGCTACGGCTTGAAAGAAGACGGCGTGGCCGTGCAGAAGTTTGTCGATGCGGGCCTCACGTTTTTCGTCTCTACCAGCTTCAGCAAAAGCTTCAGCCTGTACGGCGAACGCGCGGGCGCGTTGAGCGTGCTGTGCCAGAGCAAAGATGAAGCCGCCCGAGTGTTGAGCCAGCTCAAAATCGTCATCCGCACCAACTACAGCACCCCGCCCACGCACGGCGGCGCAGTCGTCGCCGCGGTGATGACCGACCCCAGATTGCGCGCGATGTGGGAAGAAGAGCTGGGTGAAATGCGGGTACGCATCAAGGCCATGCGCCAAAAGCTGGTTGATGGTTTGAAGGCCGCTGGCGTCAAGCAAGACATGAGTTTCATCACCACGCAAATCGGCATGTTCAGCTACTCCGGCCTCACCAAAGACCAGATGGTGCGCCTGCGTACTGAGTTCGGCGTGTACGGCACCGATGCGGGCCGCATGTGCGTAGCGGCGCTGAACAGCAAGAACATTGACTATGTTTGCGCGGCGATTGCGACGGTGGTTTGAGCCTTGAACCACATCCGCGCCAACGGCATTGACTTTGCCTACATCGAAGAAGGCAGCGGCCCGCTGGTCATTTTGCTGCACGGTTTTCCTGATACGGCAAACACCTGGAGCCACCAAATTTCGGCGCTGGCTGCGGCGGGTTACCGCGCCATTGCGCCCTACCTGCGCGGCTACCACCCCAGCGAGATTCCGCAAAATGGTTTCTACGACAAAGCCACGCTCGCCACCGATGTTGCTGAATTGATTCGCCTGCTTGGCGGCGGCAAGCCGGTGCATCTGGTCGGCCAGGATTGGGGCGCGATCATCACCTACGCGGTAGTGGCGGCCTTCCCCGAACTCGTACGCCGCGCCGTGGTAATGGCGGTGCCGCATCCGGCCCAGGTGGGCAAGAGCATGCTGGACGCCAAGCACATCCAGCGTTCTTTTCATTGGTGGTTTTTCCAACTGCCCGACTTGCCCGAGAAAGCGCTGGTGGCGAACGATTTCGCGTTCATCGACTACCTTTGGCGCTACTGGACCGCGCCCGGCCACGAGGATGCCGCGCACCTGGTTGAGATCAAGGCCATGCTTGCCCGGCCCGGCGTGCTGGCGGCAACGCTTGGCTATTACCGGGCCATGCTCGACCCCGCCAAAGGCGACCCCAGCCTGCACCATACGCGCGAACTGATGGCCCGGCCGATCTCGGTGCCAACGCTTGCGCTATGCGGTGGCGACGACCTGCGCGCAGAGCTGATGACCGATCAGGCCCAGTACTTCAGCGGCGAATACGACTACCA
>JANOTO010000191.1:0-1804 GCA_031416395.1 Rhodoferax sp.
CCGAGCCGGAACCAATCCACGCCGTGCTCCCGAGGCCGTGGCGGGCTGCGCGAGAAGGCCATTACACGGGTGCCTGTTGCCGTCAGTGCGGGCAACAGGCAACCGCCGACCATGCTGGTGGCACCGAGAACGCCGATACGGTCTTGCGTCATGAGGGGGAGGTGGGTATTGTTGCTATAAACAATATAGCTGTTTATGCATATTTTACGAGAGCTAGATGCTTATTCTGTTCATAAAATACGTGATTTTCGAGGAAAAATGAGATAAATTAACCTGTAGGTTAATAAAATCCAAAAATCGGCTACTTTTCTAATTATTGATCCAACTGCCTGGCTTTTGTCGATGATGGAAGCACGACACAACGACGATCTCTGACGCAGTCAGCCTGTAGATGACGGAATACGGGAACTTGCGCGCCATCACGTGTCTAAAGCCACCATCAAACGCCGGGAAGGTCAATGGCGTGCGACGAATTCGCTCGATGACCACGTCTATCGCGCGGGCGAACTCAAACCCAAGGCCTACCGCGCGTTCTTCGTACCAGTCCATCGCATCCAGAAGCTCCTTTTGAGCTTCCGGACGAAAAACCAATTGCATCAATGCTTGCCTTTAAACAGGGCCGCGCGCACCTCACTCCACGGGATGCTGCTTTGGGGGTCGGATTGATGCGCGTCAAAACGGGCCTGTAGTTCAAGCCGTTCGTGCTCAGACAGTTGAAGTGAAACCTCAGGTGTTTCCTCGGCGATGCTGTCCCAGATGTCTTCAACAAGCTGAATGCGCTCTGACACGGGGAGCGATTTGAAAGCGGCAGTGGAAGTATTCATAAAGAAAGCATACACCAAGCCTGACTGAGTGCGGGGGCAAAAATCAGGCGATAGACCGCGCGAATTCACTTCCCCGCCTGCGCCAGCGCCCGCTCCTGCGCCATCTGCTCCTCAAACTGCTCTCGCCCCTGCTTGACGGTGGCGATCAGTTTCGTGCGGTCTTTGTAGTGGGGGTGCATGGTTTCAAACAGGGCTAAGTTGTGTGTGCGGAACTTGGCGATGCTGGCCTCGATTTGCTCGGGTTGATGGCCCAGCGCTTCCATCGCGCTGGCGCCGCTGTGCAGGCTGGACTCAAACATCTCGCGCTGCACGCGCATCACACCGCGGTCGCGCAGCTCGTGCCAGTGTCTTACGTCTCTCGCGCGGGCGACAATTTGCAGCTTGGGGAAGTGCTCGATGGCCAGATCGGCGATTTTGAGAGACTGCTCTTTGTCATCAACGGCGATCACCAGCACTTTTGCGCTGGCCGCCCCTGCCGTTCGCAGCAAATCGAGCCGGGTGGCATCGCCGTAGAACACGCGGTAGCCGAAGTTGCGGGCGGCTTCGATCATCTCGGCATCGTGGTCCAGCACGGTGCATTTGTAGCCCTGGGCGATCAGCAGGCGGCCAATGATCTGGCCATAGCGGCCAAACCCGGCGATGACGATCGGGGCCTCTTGCTGTTCGGAGATTTCATCCGGTTTCTCGACACCGCAGTTGGCGAAGCGCGGCAGCAGTAGTTTGTCAATCGCCACCAAAATCAGCGGGCTAAGCAGCATTGAGACGGCGACGGCTCCGATCAGCAGCGACGACGTTTCAGGCGGAATCACCTTGGCACCGGTAGCGGCTTGAAACACCACAAAGGCGAACTCGCCGCCTTGCGCCAGCAGCAGGGTGAACACCGGGCGGTCTTGGTACGGCAGGCCCATCAGTTTGGCCAGGGTGTAGATCACCACGCCTTTGATCGCCATGAAGCCCAGCACCATCACCGCCATCAGGCC
>JANOTO010000192.1:0-3888 GCA_031416395.1 Rhodoferax sp.
TTTTGCACTGGTCGCGCTGTTTGGCCTTGCCTCCAAGGCGCTCTTACCCGATCAGTACGTGATCTACGGCGTTTTGGGTGGGTTTCCGTTCTTGGTGATTGGCTGCATCGCCGCCTGGCGGCAACTGCGCGAGCCCAACCCCGAGCGTGTCAACGCCGCCTTGGCGCAGGCTGGCAGCATGAGCTGGGGCGACTTTGCCAACGCGCTGGAGCAGGGCTTCAAGGGCCAAGGCTATAGCGTTTCGCGACTGGCTGCGAAGGTTAGCGCGGCCGATTTCAAGCTGGAAAGAAGTGGCCGCACCACCTTGGTCAGCGCCCGCCGCTGGAAAGCTGCCACCCAGGGGCTGGAGCCGCTCAAAGAGCTGGTGGCCCTCAAAGAAGCCCATAGCGCCAACGACTGCTGCTTGGTGGCGTTGAATGATTTCACCGACAACGCCCGCACATTTGCCGCCCAAAACAGCGTGGGGCTGATTGCCAGCGTGAAGCTGGCGCAGTTGATTTCGCGCTAATTTTGCGCTTACTTCAAGCGCATTCTGCAGAAATAGGGCGCTTTTTCGAGAAGGCTACCTAAGCTGACATAGGGACAGTCCTAGGTTCAAAATGCTCTTTTGAGGGTGGCAACCCGTTAGACTGAAACTCGCATTCGATCCAACTGCCAGCACTCTGAAAACAAGGAAACTCTCCATGGCCGCCAACAAAGCACTTCTTGATTACGTCTACGAACACGAGACCGCCCGCGCCGATCAAATCTACCTGACCCAGCCGCTGGGTGCCGCAGGCAACGGCGCGGTAACTGACTACACCTGGAAGCAGACGATGGATCAGGCGCGGCGCATGGCGACGCACTTGAAGTCGCTGGGCTTTGAGCCTGGCGCCCGCATCGGAATATTGTCCAAAAACTGCGCGCATTTCTTCATGGCCGAGTTGGCGATCTGGATGGCCGGCTACACCACGGTGGCGATCTTCCCAACCGAAGGTGCCGACACCGTCAAGTACGTGCTGGAGCACAGTGGCGCGTCCATGCTCTTCGTCGGCAAGCTCGATTCGTGGCCCAAGCAGGCCCCCGGCGTGCCCGCCCACCTGCCGCGCATTGCCTTCCCGCTGGCCCCCAAAACCGACTATCCCACGTGGGATTCCATCACCGCCAAAACGGCCCCGATGCCCGGTAAGCCCGCGCGCAAGCCGGACGACATCGCCATGCTGATCTACACCTCGGGCTCCACGGGTCAGCCCAAGGGCGTCATGCACAGCTTTGGGCGCATTGCCGCAGCGATAGAAGGTGTGTCGGGTCGAATGGATGAGACCCTGGGCGCGAGTGTGCCCAAACGGGCGCTGTCCTACCTGCCGTTGGCGCATGTGTTTGAGCGTTCGTTTGTCGAATGCCTGTCGATGCGCGACGGCAAGATGCACGTGTTCTTTGCCGATTCGCTCGATACCTTTGTGGCCGATTTGAACCGCGCCAAGCCAACCATCTTCATCTCCGTGCCGCGCCTGTGGCTCAAGTTCCAGCAGGGCGTGTTCTCCAAAATGCCACCGGCCAAGCTCAACCGCCTGCTCAGCATCCCGGTGATCGGAAAAATCGTCGCCAAAAAAGTGCTGACCGGCCTCGGGCTGGATCAAACCAAGCTCGCCGCCAGCGGCTCGGCCCCGCTGCCTGCCGACTTGGTGATGTGGTACCGCAAGCTCGGCCTCAAATTGGTCGAAGGTTACGGCATGACTGAAGACTTTGCCTACTCCCACACCATGACCGATGCGCTGAACGCGGCTGGCTACGTGGGTGCACCGTACCCCGGCGTGGAGGTGCGCATCAGCCCTGAAGGCGAGATCCAAATCAAGTCACCTGGCCAGATGGTCGGCTACTACAAGCGCCCCGATTTGGATGCCGAAGTTTTCACCGCAGATGGCTTCTTCAAAACCGGCGACCAGGGCGAGCGCCGCCCCGATGGTCAGCTCAAAATCACCGGCCGCTTGAAAGAGCTGTTCAAAACTGGCAAAGGCAAGTACGTCGCCCCCGCGCCGATTGAAAACACGCTGAACAACCACCCCATGATCGAGTCCAGCATGGTCTCAGGCGTGGGGCAGTCTGCGTCTTACGGCTTGATCGTGCTGTCTGAAGAAATGCGCCCCAAGCTGAAAGACCCCGCGGTGCGGGAGGAAGTGAACGCAGCTATGGCCGTGCTCCTGAAAGAAACCAACAAAGGCCTGGCCGACTACGAGCAGATGAAGATGCTGGTCATCGCCAAAGAGCCCTGGTCAATTGAGAACGGCTGCCTCACCCCCACCATGAAAATCAAGCGCGGCAAGATCGAAGCTGATGTCGCGCCGAAGGTGGATGCGTGGTTTGAGGGCAAGGACAAGGTGCTTTGGGCTTGAGGGTTGATGTCAGTGGCGTTCAAGCCCAGTTTTCCACCGTCAACCCGGCGTAGCCCTTGAAGTCTTTCTCATTGTTGGTTACCAAAACAGCCTTGCGGCTGATGGCGTGGGCGGCGATGAGGTTATCAACCGCTTGATTTCGCTTGAGTTGACCGGTGCTGGCCAGAATGCCAAAGGCTTGCGCCGCATCGGCGTCAAACGCCAGCGCGGGGATGTCTTGCAGCAAAGACTTCAGCGCGGCATCGTCGCTTTTTCTGACTTTGACCGCCTGCAACTCAATACCGTGACGCAACTCAGCAAGCGTTAGGCAAGACATCACGACATTGCCGTGGTCTTGCAGTGCAAGGCGGTCAAATACCTTTTGCGGCTGGCCTTTAAGCAGGTAGATACAGATATTCGTGTCGAGCATGAAGATCATGCCGGTCTACCGCTTGCGGTTTGACGCGGCGGGCTTCACGGCACTTTTTGGGGCACCTCCAGGCGTACCCCAGTCACGCTCTTTCTGTTCTTGCGGTAGCCGCCCAGCGGCCATGAAGCCTGGCGAAAATGCGCGGAACTTGGCGGCAAGCCCGGTTAGCTTTCTGCGCTGAATGGGGCGTATCGTCCAGATGCCGTCTTTGTACTCAATCTCAGCGTCTTGCGGTACATCAGGCGGCACCATGCTGCTGGGAATGCGTACCGACAGCGAGTTTCCGCTCTTGAAGATGCGGGTGGGCAGTGATGTGGAAGATTCGAGCACGGTGTTCATGAAATTCTCCAATGTGATTACAGTATATACAATTTACCGATCAAACGCCGCGCGTTTGGGATCAAATTTCCAACCGGGTATCAAGTACTGCATGGCCACTGCATCGTCGCGTGAGCCCAGGCCGTGTTGTTTGTAAAGTTGGTGCGCTTTCTCCACTTCAGCCATATCCAGTTCCACACCCAGCCCTGGCTTCTTCGGGACGTGGACATGACCTTCGACGATCTGCAACGGTTGCTTCGTGAGGCGCTGGCCGTCTTGCCAAATCCAGTGGGTGTCGATGGCGGTGACTTTACCCACCGCCGCCGCCCCGACGTGGGTGAACATGGCCAGCGATATGTCGAAGTGATTGTTGGAGTGCGAGCCCCAGGTGAGCCCCCAGTCGCGGCAGGTTTGCGATACGCGAACGCTGCCCGCCATCGTCCAGAAGTGCGGGTCGGCCAGTGGGATATCGACCGATTGCAACGCGAGCGCATGGCTCAATTGCCGCCAGTCAGTGGCGACCATGTTGGTGGCTGTGGGCAGGCCGGTGGCACGGCGAAACTCGGCCATCACCTCGCGGCCCGAGAAGCCGTCTTGCGCACCACAAGGGTCTTCGGCATACGCGACCACGCCGCGCATGTCGCGCATCAGGCGAATCGCGTCCTTCAATAGCCAGCCGCCATTGGGGTCGAGCGTGACGCGCGCAGCGGGGAAGCGCTCGTGCAGCGCGGTAACGGCTTCAATTTCTTCATCGCCACGCAGCACGCCGCCCTTGAGCTTGAAGTCGTT
>JANOTO010000193.1:0-8036 GCA_031416395.1 Rhodoferax sp.
GCCGTGGTGGGCACTGGGCTGGATCGCGTTTACCCCAGCAGCCACCGGGCGCTGGCCCATGCCATCGCACAACATGGCGTGATCGTGAGCGAGTATCCGCTGGGCACCCCCCCGCTGCCAGAGAACTTCCCCAAGCGCAACCGCATCATTTCAGGTCTATCTCAGGGCACGTTGGTGGTGGAGGCGGCGCTGAAGTCGGGCTCGCTCATCACCGCGCGCATGGCTTCGGAGCAGGGGCGGGAGGTCTTTGCGATCCCCGGCTCGATTCACTCAGGGAATTCACGTGGCTGCCATGCGCTGATTCGCCAAGGCGCCAAGCTGGTGGAGACGGTTGAAGATATTCTGGAAGAGCTGGCGCCCCAATACTTGTCGATTGCACCCATTTCGAAATCGTCATTGATCAAATCGATCCCAAGCGCCGCAAAAGCCGAGGTGGTCAACTTCAGTGACGACTTGGATGAAGACGACTCTCTGGTGCAAGCGCTGGGTTTTGATCCCGTAAGCCTGGATGCTTTGCAAGCCCGCACCGGGCTGGACACGCCGTCTTTGCAGGCGCAACTGATGACGTTGGAGCTTGATGGCCGCATCGCGCGGTTGCCGGGCGGGCTGTTTCAGCGCATCGGAGCGGCGTAAAACCTAATTTAAGAGTCGTTCTGGATTTGCTTCCAGCTTGGCCAGCGCATGGCGGGTGGCACGCACGGTGAGCGTCTCTTCTTCTTGCGGCAGTAGCAAGCCAGCTTGCAAATACGCAGCCAGCCGCCCCGCTTGAATCAGGTAACTGTGGCCATCGGTTGAGGCAAACAAATTCAAATGCTTTCGGTCACTGCGCCAGGCGAACTGCACTTGCTTGACCTGCCCGCTGTGGTCCAGCGTGAACCACGCACCCACTTGCAGCTCTTGGGCCCACGCCAGCATTGCATTGGTGGGTTTGGAGCCACCATCGGCCACCACATCAATGGTGGATGCATCGATGCCCAGCATGATCTCAATGCTGTCGGCATCCAGTGGCAAATCACCCATACCATCTTCAGAGACAAAATCTTCCAGATTGGCCAGCCGTTTGGCCATGATTTCAATCTGTGCCTGGGGAATGGCCTGGGTTTTCGACATGAACGCATCGGCCAGCGTATCGCTTACCGTTTTAACGTGCGCGTCCTGAGTCGACGGAGGCAAGCCGAGCAGGGTCATGCCAGAGCGCAGGCGCTGAAGCAGTTTGGGCAAGTCGGCAATCACCCGCGCGCGATCACTTCGGTTGGGTTTGGCACTGGCGGCCCAGACCAGGTCAGTCGACGATTTTTTCAGATCAAGTGTTTCAGCGTGTTGCGGGCCTTTGCGCACGGCCGCAACGGCCAGCACCTCGGCCCACACCTTAAACAGAAACTCTCGAATCTCCTCGCGCACCGGCATTTCGCGCAGCATGTTGCGCATCTCGATGGTGTATTGAATCGTGAGCGTTTCTTTTTGCTCGACCTGCTGCGCAACGCTGACAATTTTTTGCGTACTGCTCTTCTCCGTCAGGAACTTGGCCATGAACTTCTGGAACTCGTCATAGACCAGCTGGTACACGCGCTTGCCCGTTTCGGGGTATTGCTCAATCACCTGCACCACACGCTTGACCTCGTTCTCCAACGCGCCGCCTTGCACCTCGCTGGCCTCAAAGCCCATCACGCAGGAGCCCATGCGGTCGATCAACTGACGCGCTGGGTGACTAATACCGCTGAAAAAGTCAGGCTCTTCCAGTGCGACGCGCAATACGGGCATTTGCAGACGTGCAAACCAGACGCGAATGCTCGGCGGGATGCGATCCTCCTGCAAGATCGCCTGGAACATCAACGCCACAATTTCAATTGTGGCTTTCTCGCCCTTGGTTTCGGCTTTTTTCTTCAGCTCTGTGGTTTGGTCGCGCAGGCGTGTGGCCACGCGGGCCACACCGGCAGGTGTGTACTCGTGTAACTCGGTCGCGGCAAACTCGAACTCTTGCCGACCTGGCGCGGGCCGCACTGCGATGGCCGCTGCCAGTGCGGGTGACGCGGGCTGGTAATTGGTGTTCTCGGCCTCGGGGCCAATGCGACCAATCAGCAGGCGCTTTAGCTGGCCCATCACTCCCTGCGCGCGGCTGCGCGCACGGGCCAGCGGCGTGGTGGATGTCAGCATACGGGTTTCGTCATGCGCCTGGCCGTAGCCCGAACTGTGCGGTTGCAAACGCTGCCCGGCTGACGCAGGATCCAGTCCCTTGGCACCTGAAGGACTTTGGAGAGGCGGGTTGCCGCTGCCTGGCGCATCGCCCTGCCAGCCCAGCCGGCCACCAAAAGCTTCGTCCGTGCGGCGCTGTTGCTGCACGGGTGGCTGCTGCTGCACGCCGCCCATGCCGCTCGCGCCAAAGCCGCTGACATCAATACCAAACGTTGAATTGGCCGCCTGGATGTCTTTGGGCGGACGCAAGCCGCCGCGAACTGATGAAAACGGTTTGCCATTGGCCAGGCGCTTGACCCGGTTTTTCAATTCAATCGTTGGCAGCACACCATGCTGAATGAGAAAGTCATTCGAGAGGTTGTAAATCGCCAAAAACCGGTCCGAGATCAAGCGTAGCGCGGATTCATGCACCAGACTCCATGAATCGCGCGGCATGCCCGTGGCGGCCCATTGCTCAATGAGAACGAGCATCAGCACTTCGGGGCGGAAGACATCCTGTGAATCAAAGTCTTCCGTGTCTTCCAGTTGCTTGATCCGCACTCGCAGATCGTCCATCGGCCCGCTGACTTTTTCGATCAAGCCACGCGTGAGGCGGGAGGCAAGAATCCTGTTCTCCGTGACATCCGTGTCCACCAGCTGAAGTACATCTTCTGTCGCGCGGGCGCGGGCTGTCACAGAGGGCGGTGCCATTGCTTTTTGCCATGTCTTGACGGTCCCATCCAGCCACGGCCCACGGGCTTTTTGGTAAGCGGTCCACGCGTCCCGACGCATTTGCATTTCGCGATTCGGCGCAGCCTCGTTCATGAGACTGGTCAAGCGATCCTGAACTGCGCCAGTGATCTCGGTCATGGCACGCCCGGCCTCGGCCACAAAACGCTTGCGCGTCTCTGCGGCCAGTTGCGCTCGGGTGTGAGGGCGTTGGGTTGCCATTCTCTTATGGACAGTGGTGCTGCCTTGGACTAAACCGTGGCGCCCGCGTTGGGGTCGCTCGGGTCTTCGCCCTTCTTGACCGGCCCCACAGGGCCTTTGACCAGATCTTCACGCTTGATGCCCAGCCACATGGCAATCGCCGCCGCCACAAAAACCGACGAGTAAATGCCAAACAGAATGCCAATCGTCAACGCCAGCGCAAAATAGTGCAAAGTGGGGCCGCCAAACAGCAGCATCGACAACACCATCAACTGCGTCGAGCCGTGGGTGATGATGGTGCGGCTAATGGTGGAGGTGATGGCGTTGTCAATGATTTCCACCGTGTTCATCTTGCGGTAACGGCGAAAGTTTTCGCGAATCCGGTCAAAAATAACGACCGACTCGTTCACCGAATAGCCCAGTACTGCCAGCACGGCGGCCAGCACCGGCAATGAAAACTCCCACTGGAAAAACGCGAAGAACCCGAGGATGATGATCACGTCGTGCAGGTTGGCAATGATGGCTGCCACCGCGAACTTCCATTCAAAACGCGCGGCCAAGTAGATCATGATGCCCGCCACCACGAAGGCCAGCGCTTTAAGGCCGTCCGTCGCCAACTCATCGCCCACCTGCGGGCCGACGAATTCCGTGCGTTGAAGTTTCAGGGGCTCGGCCTCGCCCGCGAGGCAAACCACTTTGTCCTGCTGCTTGGGGTCGGCCTTCATCACACCGCCCGTCGTTGCGCACAGGCCCGCCATCACTTTGTCGCCCTGCTGGGCCGAGCTCACACCTTTGACGGCGGGCATTCGAATCATCACATCACGCGCGGTGCCGAAGTTCTGCACTTGCACGTCCGTCAGCCCCAGCTTGGCGATGCTGTCTCGCACGCCGTTCAAATCTGGCGCTTGTGCGTAGCTCACTTGCATCAGCGTGCCACCGGTGAATTCAACAGACAAATGCAGCCCGCGCGAGAACAGGAAAAAAACTGCAGCGAGAAATGTAGCCAATGAAACCAGATTAAAGATCAGCGCGTTGCGCATGAACGGAATGTCTTTTTTGATCTTGAAGAATTCCATGATTAACCGATCCTCGCCGTGGCCGAACTGTCTTTTACCAAGTTTTCTTTAATGCTATCAGGGCGCCAAACCGTGCCAATCGACACGCTCTTGAGCTTATTTTGCCGCCCGTACCAAAGGTTGACCAGCCCCCTCGAGAAGAAAACGCCAGAAAACATACTGGTCAGTATGCCCAAACAGTGAACCACCGCGAAGCCACGCACCGGGCCCGAGCCAAACGCCAGCAGCGCCAGGCCGGCAATCAGCGTGGTGACGTTGGAGTCCAAAATCGTAGCCCACGCGCGGTCGTAGCCCGCGTGGATGGCGGCCTGGGGGGATGCGCCATTGCGCAGCTCTTCGCGCACGCGCTCGTTGATCAGCACGTTGGCATCAATCGCCATCCCCAGCACCAGCGCCATGGCGGCCATGCCGGGAAGCGTCAGCGTTGCTTGCAGCATCGATAAAACCGCGACCAGCAGCAGCAAATTCAGCGCCAACGCCACACTGGAGAACACGCCAAACAGCATGTAGTAGCCGCACATGAACACTGCCACGGCCAAGAAGCCCCAGGTGACGCTGTTGAACCCCTTGGCGATGTTGTCGGCACCCAGACTAGGGCCAATGGTGAGTTCTTCAATGATCTCCATCGGCGCAGCCAACGAGCCCGAGCGCAGTAGCAAGGCCAAGTCGTTTGCTTCATTGACCGTCATGGAGCCTGAAATCTGAAAGCGATTGCCCAGCTCACCCTGAATCACCGGGGCCGTCAACACCTCACCCTTGCCCTTTTCAAACAGGACGATGGCCATGCGCTTCTTCAAATTTTCGCGGCTTACGTCGCGCATGATGCGCCCGCCTTTGGCATCGACGGTCAAGTCGACCTTGGGCTGCTGGTTTTGCGAATCAAAGCCGGGCTGGGCATCGGTCAGGCTGTCGCCCGCCAGGATCACCTGCTTTTTGACGATGACCGGGCGGCCATCGCGCTCCAGAAATTTCTCAGCCCCAAACGGCACCGCACCGGTGTTGGTCTCTGCCGCGCGGGCTTCAGCGCTGTCATCGACCATGCGCAGCTCCAACGTGGCGGTGCGGCCAATCAGGTCTTTGGCACGGGCGACATCCTGCACACCGGGCAGTTGCACCACGATGCGATCAAGCCCCTGCTGCTGAATGACGGGCTCAGACACGCCCAGCTCGTTAATCCGGTTGTGCAGCGTGGTAATGTTTTGCTTAAGCGCCTGATCTTGCACAGCGCGGGCAGAGGCGGGCTTGATCGAGGCGGTCAGCTTGAACTCATCGCCGTCTGCGGCATCGCGCATGTCCAAGTCGGCAAACTGGTCTTGAATCACTGCTTTGGCCGCGTCCAACGTCGGCCTGTCGCGAAACTTCAGCTCGATCAACTGACCATTGCGGGCAATACCACTGTGACGAATGTTCTTCTCGCGCAGCGCCGAGCGGATGTCGCCCGACAAGGACTCCGCCTTTTTGGTCAGCGCCGCCTGCATGTCCACTTGCAGCATGAAGTGCACGCCGCCGCGCAAGTCCAGGCCCAGGTACATCGGGGCTGCACCCATGGCCGACAGCCATTTCGGCGAGCGCGATAGCAAATTGAGTGCGACAACATGGCTCGGGTTGGCCGGGTCTGTCACCAGCGCCTTTTGAATCGCATCTTTGGCCTTGAGCTGCACCTCGGTCGAGCCGAAGCGTGCTTTGACCGAAGTGCCTTCCAGCGCAATGCTGTCTGCAACAATACCGGCGGTCTTCAAAGCCTCTTCAACCCGACCCAGCGTGGCGGTGTCAATCTTGGTGGTGGCTTTGGCAGCAGAGATCTGAACAGCGGGCGATTCACCAAAGAAATTCGGCAGCGTGTACAGCGCCCCCACGACCAACGCAATCACAATGACTGCGTACTTCCATACCGAGTAGCGATTCATAATTGAGCGGTTCAGGCAACAGGTTCTTTATTTGAACGTGCCTTTGGGCAGCACCTGAACCACTGAACTGCGCTGCACCTGCACTTCAACGCCTCCAGCGATTTCAAGATGTAGGTAGCTGTCGCCCATCTTGCTAACCTTGCCCAGCATGCCGCCAGCGGTGACGATCTCGTCCCCCTTGGCCAGCGCATCAATCATGCTGCGGTGCTCTTTCTGCTTTTTCATCTGGGGGCGGATCATCACAAAGTAGAGCACCACAAACATCAACACCAGGGGCAGCATGCTCATCAGGGACGACTGCATGTCTCCCCCAGCGGCAGCAGCAGGAGCGGTTTGGGCAATGGCAGAAGAAATAAACACAGGCAACTCCACGACGCGAGGTCAAAAACAAGTACAACAGAGCGCCGCGACCACCGCCCAGCTCGCTGGACAGCGCGCGGCGCACACAGCCTCACATTGTAAACGGGGCTTCTTACATCAGCATCCCGCAAAAACGCCGCCCAAAAACGCCACTTCAAGCGGCCCGCTGCAGCATTTTTGGATCGTGAAACTGAGCCATCAACGCTGCCCATTTGACCCGAGCCGCCTTCAGGTTGCGTTCTTTCACGTGGCCATAGCCCTTGATTTGATCGGGGATTCGGGCAATTTCCACTGCCGTGGCGTGGTTCGCCATCGCCAAGGTAGTCAGCACTTCGTCAATACTGGCTTTGTAATCGACGATCAGCGCACGTTCCATTTTTCGCTCTTCAGTCTTGCCAAAGATGTCCAGCGCACCACCGCGCAGGCCTTTGAGCTTGGCCAGCAGCTTGAAGCCCGTCAGCATGCTGGGGCCGAACTTCTTCTTTTGCAGCTCGCCTTTGTCGTTCTTTTTGGAGATCAAAGGCGGGGCCAGGTGATAGTTGAGCGTGAACTCGCCTTCAAACATGGCGTTGATCTTGGTGTGGAAGGCCGCGTCGGTGTGAAGCCGCGCGACTTCGTACTCGTCTTTGTAGGCCATCACCTTGAACAGGTAGCGGGCCACCGCATCGGTCAGCGGCAGGTGCTTCACGCCGAGCTTTTCCTCGGCTACTTTGACCTTTTGCACAAAGGCCTGGTAGCTGGCGGCGTAGGTGGCATCTTGGTAGCCAGTGAGGAACTCAACCCGTTTGCTGATCACGCCTTCCAGCGACTCGCGCTTTTTGAACTCGATCACGTTAGCCGGTGTGATCAGCTTTTGCACGGCCGCAAGGTCGTGCGCGGCGCGGCAGCCCCATTCAAACGCGGCCTTGTTTTGCGCCACGGCCACGGCGTTGAGCTCCATCGCGCGGTGCAGGGATGATTTGTCCAGCGGTATCCAGCCTTTTTGCCAGGCGTAGCCCAGCATCATCGGGTTGGTGTAGATGCTGTCGCCCAAGAGGCTGGTGGAGGCCGCGTCGGCATCAAACACGCCGACATGCGCCTCACCCACGATGCCTTTGACCTCCTGCACGCATTGCTCGGCCGGGTTTTGCCAGTTGGCATTTTTGACAAACGCGGCGGTGGGC
Organism: Rhodoferax sp.; assembly: GCA_031416395.1. GTDB lineage: Bacteria > Pseudomonadota > Gammaproteobacteria > Burkholderiales > Burkholderiaceae_C > JANYCG01. Next base: position 7,609 of record JANOTO010000193.1, read on the forward strand.
GTGCTGTTGGAATTCAGCGCCACGTGCGTGCGCGTGCCGTGCATGCGCAACAGCGTTTCTTTAGAGATTGACACGATCGGGTCGCAGCCGATGATCAAGTCCGCCGCTGCCATGCCCACGCGGGTGGTGCGAATGTCATCCTGGCTGTCGGCAATCAGCACATAGCTCCAGGTGGCCCCGCCTTTTTGGGCCAGTCCGCCCGCGTCTTGCGTCACGATGCCTTTGCCCTCCAGATGCGCCGCCACGCCGAGCAACTGGCCGATGGTGATAACCCCCGTACCACCCACGCCGGCCACCACGATGCCCCAGGCCGGCACAGCGCCTGGCGTTTGATCTCTTTTCAGATGCGCAAAGTCCGGCTCGGGCAGTGCGCCCAATTCAAACGGCGACGGGAACGCATTGGCCGCTTTGGATTTCTTCTTGAGCTG
>JANOTO010000194.1:0-6650 GCA_031416395.1 Rhodoferax sp.
AGTAACTGGAGGTGAGGGCGGTAACCTTGATTTCTGGGTCTATTCAAACTCACGGGCCCGCTCTTCAGTCGTCACGGTTTCGACATAACTTACGCGTGAGCCGGGGTAAGTTGTACGAATGTGGCGGTGATTGCGCCAGTCCGGGCGGCTGACACCCAGCGACTTCGCCAACAGCGAGATCAGCCCCGCTGGTCTGGCCTTAACCTGCGCCGCTGAATGCGGCTGTAGCGGTTCAGCGCTGGGCGGTGCGACGAGTGCCGGGTCAAAAGCTGACCCGAATGCACGGGGAAAGCTGTCGGGCAGAGTGTTTATAGGCAAGTTTGACATGAGGCAAATTCCTATTTCGCGGTTTCGCTCTTTGTGAGCACGACGGGCAGTACAGGCGGCAATGATGATCGTTCGTTTGCGGCAATGCCAGCCCCAACATTGGGGTCACGGTGGCAGGGGTGCGATGATGCCACTGCCAACCACGAAATTGCAGGATTTCACAAATTATTACCTTTCAGGGCATAACTGCGTCTCATGAAAAAAGGGCCACAAGTGGCCCTTTTTGTTGTGATGTGCCCAGCCGTTGCGGTCAATTCACCTTGATCAAGCGCCAATCGAGGCGGTTGTCTGCGCGGTGGGTTACATCCACATTTTTCTTCAGCGCCCAGGGGATGATCTGGTTGTGCAGCGGAATGTGCGACACGGTGTCGTTCTGTAGTTGCAGGGCCTCCGTCAAAAAGCGGGTGCGAACCGGCAGGTCGGTCTCTGACTTCACGCGGTCAACCACGTAGTCCATGCGTTGGTTGGAGTAGCGGCCCACGTTGTAGTTGCCGTCACCCCCCGTACCCACACTGCGGGTGAGGGACTGCAAGCTGTAAAGCGCATCGAAGGTTGGCACGCCCCAGCCCAACATGTAGATGCTGGCTTCATAACGCTGAATCATCGGGAAGTAAGTGACCAGGGGCAAGGTGCGCAGCTTGGCCTTGATGCCCACCTTGGCCCACATCGCGGTCACAGCCTGGCAGATTTCTTCGTCGTTGATGTAGCGGTTGTTTGGGCAGGCGAAATCAACCTCAAAACCTTGCGGATAGCCCGCCTCAGTCAACAGCTTCTTGGAGGCTTCTGGGTCATAGGCATGGCGCTGGTTGACCTTCTCGGTCCAGCCGTTGACTTGCGGTGCAACCAAAGCGCCGGTGGGCTGGCTCAAGCCGCGCATGGTGACTTTGTTGATACTCGCAATGTCAATCGCTTGGTAAAGCGCCATGCGGACTTTCAAGTCTTTCAGTGGGTTTTTACCTTTGACGTTGGAGCCCGGCAGCTCGTCGCGGAACTGGTCCATACCGAAGAAGATGGTGCGGTTCTCAATACCGTCAATCACTTTGAGTGTGCTGGTACTGCGCAGCCGGACCAGGTCTTGCGGGCTCGGGTCAAGGACGAAATCTACTTCCCCTGAAAGCAAAGCGGCGATGCGGGTAGCCTCTGACTTGATCGGCGTGTAGATGATCTCAGTCACATTCGATGGGTTGGAAGCGTTAGCCCAATGGTTGGGGTTTTTCACCAGCGTCAACTTTTGGTCCGGCAGCCACTCCTTCACGGTGAACTGGCCGGTGCCCATGGCATTGCGGTGCGCAAAGGTTTCGTCTTTGGCGCGGATGTCTTTGGGCTCGACAGAGTTGTTCTTCTCAGCCCAGGCCTTGCTCATGATGCGCAGCTCGGTTAACTGGCTCAGCAGCACCGGGTTGGGGCCCTTCATCATCAGGTCAATGGTGTTGGCATCTACTTTCACGACCTTATCGATACCTTGCGTGTAGACCTGGAAGTTCGAGGTTTTCGCCATGGCACGGTTCAGTGAATAGACCACGTCGTCCGCCGTCATCACCGAGCCATCGCTGAATCTCACGCCCGTGCGCAGGTTGAAGCGCACTTGCGTCGGCGATATGTCGCGCCAGCTTGTCGCCAACTGCGGCATCGGCTTGAAGGTGACGCTGTCGTAGTACACCAGCGCATCAAAAATCGCAGCATGCACGCCATTGGCCAGCGCGTTGTTCTGCGAGTGGATGTCCAACGTGGGGATATCGCTGGCGCTGGACCATTTGAATGTTTTGGCTTGCACGGCGGGAGCTACTGCCAACGCGACCAGCGCTGCTGCGCAAATGGATGTCAATTTCAGATTCATGGAATCCCTTAATGAAAAAATAAGAAGAAAAGTACTATGCAATATCTGCGCCGCGCCTGTCAAAAGGGCTTTCCCGTAGCCCCTGACGTTGAGCGGTCAACCGGGAGACAGCGCGAATGCAGTGCAGGTTTAGCGCAGTCGGGGGTTTAGCGCATCGCGCAGCCAGTCGCCCAGCAGGTTGACGCTCAGCGCTATCAAAATCAGCATCAGGCCGGGGAACAAGGTGATCCACCATTCGCCAGAGAACAGGTAATCATTGCCCACGCGAATTAAGGTGCCCAAAGACGGTGCAGTGGGCGGTGCACCCACGCCCAAAAACGACAGGGTGGCCTCAGTGATGATGGCGGTGCCGACCTGAATGGTGGAGAGCACCAGCACCGGCCCCATCACGTTGGGCAGCACATGGCGCCACATGATGCGAAAGGGGGCGACACCCGTCACGCGCGCGGCCTGCACATATTCTTTATTGCGCTCCACCATCGTGGTACCGCGCACCGTGCGTGCGTACTGCACCCAACCCGTCAGCGTGATGGCGATGATCAGCACGCCAAAAGCCACGGTGTCCTGTGCGTTGGGGAACAAGGCGCGGCCCACGCCTGCAATCAGCAGAGCCACCAAAATGGCGGGGAACGACAGCATCACGTCGCACAGGCGCATGAGCAGTGTGTCGACCCAACCGCCTTTGAAGCCCGCCAGCAGCCCCATGCTCACCCCAATCAGCATTGACAGGATGACCGAGGCCACACCCACCAGGAGCGAAATCCGCGCGCCGTAAAACAGGGCGGACAAAATGTCGCGGCCTTGGTCGTCAGTGCCCAGCAGGTATTTGGATGTTCCGGTCGCCTCCCAGGCAGGCGGCAGGCGCGCATCGCTGAGTTCTAGCGTCTTCAAATCAAACGGATTGTGCGGCGACACCCACCCCGCAAAGATGGCGCAGAAAAAACACAAAAATGCAATCACGGCTGCGGCGATGGCCACGGGCGAGGAGCGAAAGCTGTAGCCGACATCACTGTCGAACCAACGGTTGAGAGTTGCAATCATGCGAGTTTGGGGTTCAATCTGACAGAGGGTAACCTTAACAAAAAAAGACCGCATGAATGCGGTCTTTTCAGGGGCAAAAACCCTAACAAGGGCCTTTGACTATTTCAAGTGCTTGCCAATCAAACCAGCCATCTCGAACATGGACACTTGCATCTTGCCGAAGATTTCCTTCAGCTTTGCATCAGCGTTGATCATGCGCTTGTTGACGGCGTCTTGCAGCTTGTTCTTCTTGATGTAAACCCACAGCTTGCTGACCACTTCGGTACGCGGCAGCGGGCTTGCGCCCACAATCGCGGCCAGAGCGGCGCTGGGTGTCAAGGCCTTCATGAAGGCTGCGTTGACAGTCCGCTTTGTGGCGGGAGCCTTCTTCGCTGCTACCTTCTTGGCAGGAGCCGCCTTTTTAGCAGCGGGAGCCGCTTTCTTCGCGGGAGCAGCCTTTTTGGCTGGGGCCACTTTCGCGGCTACTTTTTTCGCGGGTGCTGCTTTCTTTGCAGGTGCAGCTTTTTTCGCGGGTGCTTTTTTTGCAGTTGCCATGATTGAATTATCCTTCTAGAAGTTGATTAATCACCAGCGAAAAACTGCTTCTCCACTGGCACTGCGGATGCTACTGGAGAAAAAGCATGTTTCATAGGGAAAATTCACTTTTTTCAATCGGAAATGTTGTTTTTTTTCAGAGGGACGACCTCACGTTTCTCCTCTGGGAACCCGCTTGCAAGCTCATCCATTGCAGCATGACTAAGGTTCAACAGGCTGTCAGGCTTTAGCTTTTTGATTTTTTCCAAAGGGAAATGTGGCCAGCAGCACCCCCAAAAGCGCAATGCCAAACGCCAAGGCCTGCAGGTCGCTCAATCTTTCTCCCAGCACGAGCACGCCAGTCAGTGCGGCAGACAGCGGCAACATCACAGTAAACACGCCAGCCTGCGCGCTTGGCACCGACTTCAGGCCCGTCATCCACAGCCACACTGTCCAGACGCTGGCGGCAAGGGCGTAGAAAATCAGCAGCCACCAAGTGCCGCCAGCGACTGCGCCGAAGTCGAAATCAAGCGCAATGTACAGGCCAAAAGGCGTCATCAATGCAAACCCCCACAGGTTGATCAGTGCGGCGATGCGCTTGGGCCCCAGAGCACCAGTGAGCTTCTTGCCAATGACGGCGTAGGCCGCTTCGCACAGCACAGCACCGAACAGCAGTAGATTGCCCAACCATGCGCGATCATTGGCGATATTGCCTCCTAGCTCCTGTGAAATATGCGTAGATTGCTCCTGTTTAGTGAGCGTGAGCAAGGCAATACCGATCACCGCGCAAGCCACACCGGCCCACACGCGTGGCACGATGCGTTCACGCAGGAAGGCCCAGCTCATGACAGCCACAGCGGCGGGGATTGCGGCCAGAATCACCCCGGCAGCGGTAGCGCTGGTCATGCTCACGCCGTACAGCATGCAAATCGAAAACAGGAAATTACCCAAGAGCGATTCCAGAAACACCAGCCCTCGGGTTTGTGAGGTCATCGGTGGCTCGTTCGCGGGCTTGACCAACCAGTGCGGCATCGCCAGCGCTCCGATGCCGAAGCGCAACCAAGCCAGCAGCAACACTGGAAATGCGAGCACCAGCGGCTTGGACAATGCCACATAACAGCCCACCAGAGCCATGCTCAATGCAAGGCAAAAGTAGGCCCAGCCTTTCGATGCGGGCTTACTCAAAATAGTTAATCGAGAACTTCATGGATTGGATTAAACACAAGTTTTTCATACAATCCAGTTTTTGATTTCACCGATCTTCATCCGCACCATGCAAAAGAATTTTTGGATCATCGCTTCCTTGGGTTTGGCCTTGTCGGCCTGCGGTAAAAAGGAAGAAGCTGTACCCGCCGCCGCGTCCAAACCCGCTATTTCCATTGCTCCAGCGGCCAGTGCGGCGGCACCTGCTGTTGCAAATGCGGAAGAAAAAATTCTCAACATCTACAACTGGCCCGATTACATCGCCAAGGATATGGTGGCCAATTTCGAGAAAGAGTCCGGCATCAAGGTCAACTACCAGACCTTTGAGAACAACGAAGCGCTGCAAGCCAAATTGGTGGCCGGCAATAGCGGCTACGACCTGGTTGTGCCAGGCGCGGTGTTTGCCAAATCGCAAATTGAAGGCGGGCTGCTGATGAAGTTGGACAAGTCCAAAGTCACAAACTACGGCAACCTGGATGATGACATCATGGCGAAGCTGAACGTTGTTGACCCCGGTAACGCCTACCTGATCCCGTGGGCCTGGAGCTACACGACGGTGGGTATCAACAAGGCTATGGTCACCAAAGCTCTGGGTGCAACGCCCCTGCCCGACAACGCGTGGGAGCTGGTGTTCAACCCTGCGTACACCGCCAAGCTGAAGTCGTGCGGCATAGCTTTTCTGGATTCGCCGACCGAGGTGATTCCCCCGGCGATGCACTTCCTCGGGAAAAACCCGTACTCCAGCGACCCGGCAGACCACAAGGCGGCAGGCGAGATGCTGGCCAAAGTGCGGCCGTACGTGCGGCTGTTCTCCAGCACAATGATTGATGACCTTGCGGGGGGCAAGGCCTGCGTGGCGCTGGGGTGGGCCGGTGACATGAACATCGCACGCGCCAGGGCAATCGAGAACAAGAATGGCAACGACATCCAGGTGCTGGTGCCCTCCACCGGCGGGCTCGCTTTTTTTGACAATCTTGCCATTCCCAAGGATGCCAAGCGCCCCAACAATGCGCTGGCGTTCATCAACTACTTTTTGAAGCCGGAAGTCTCTGCGTCACTCACCAATGAATTGAGCTATGCCACCGCCAACAAAGTGAGTGTGGCCAGCGTGAAACGCGAGATTGCCAGCGACAAAACGATTTATCTGGACGCTGATAACCTCAAAAAACTGGTATCACCCTCAAGCTTTACCAATGAGGGCCGTGAGTCGATGAGCGGTGTATTCACGCTGTTCAAAAAGGGCAGATAGGCCCATGGACGCCGCTGCGCCGGGCGACGACGGCTTTCTGCAAACTCACCATCTCGTCAAGCGGTTCGACGAGGTGGTGGCGGTTGATGCGGTATCGCTGGCCGTCAAAAAGGGCGAAATCTTCGCGCTCTTGGGCAGTTCCGGTTGTGGCAAATCAACGCTCTTGCGCATGCTCGCAGGGTTTGAGAAACCCAGCTCCGGCACGGTGCTGCTCGGTGGGGTGGACATTGCCACCTTTCCACCTTACAGGCGGCCCATCAACATGATGTTTCAGTCCTACGCACTGTTCCCGCACCTGAGTGTGTGGGACAACATTGCGTTTGGCCTGAAGCGCGAGGGCATGGCCAAGGTGCCCATGCAGGCCCGTGTGGACGAGATGTTGGCTCTAGTACAACTGCGCGAGCTGGCCCAGCGAAAACCGCATCAGCTCTCCGGGGGGCAGCAGCAACGAGTCGCCCTCGCCAGAAGCCTTGCGAAAAG
>JANOTO010000195.1:0-5880 GCA_031416395.1 Rhodoferax sp.
CGTGGATGCCGCCAGCAAGCAACTGCTGAGTGAGAAGGAGCCATCCCTTCAATTCACCACGCCTGAGGAGTTGGGCGAGCTGGCGGTGTTTTTCTGCTCCGCCGCTGGTAACAATGTGCGCGGCGTGGCTTGGAATATGGATGGGGGTTGGGTGGCGCAGTAGTTGCGCTGACGCTGCTAACCAACCGTTTGGTCAGTTAATTCAGGTAAACCGGGTAAATCGGGACCAATCCTGAGTGGAAACCCAATTACTATTGATAGTTGGACAAAAAACCGGAGTTTTCACATATGAAGAAGTTGACCCTGATTTCACTGCCCGCTCTGACCTTGCTGAGCTTGGGTGGCGCGCAAGCGCAAACGGTATTGACCGCCTCCACCTGGGTTCCGCCCACCCACTCGTTGAGCATTGCGCAAAAGGAGTGGTGTGACCTGCTGGAGAAAAACACCACCGGCAAGATGAAGTGCAACATCCTGCCGCGCGGTGTGTCAGCGCCTCCTGGCACGTATGACGCGGTGAAAAACGGCTTGGCCGATATTTCATTTACTGTTCATGGTTACACACCGGGCCGGTTCGTGATGACACAGATGGCGGAGTTTCCGTTCTTGGGCAATACCTCCGAGCCGATCTCCGTGGCGTTCAACAAAGTCGCCATGAAGAACCCGCAGTTTGTGGGTGAACACCAGGGTGTGAAAGTGATTTCGTTCTTCACGCATGGGCCCGGCATCGTGTTCAACACCAAAAAATCGATTGTGAAAGCCGATGATTTGCAGGGCCTTAAATTCCGCATTGGCGGTGGCATGGTGAATGAGATTTCGAAGACACTGAGCATGAACGTCACCCTTAAACCCGCAACAGATTCGTATGAGCTGCTGTCGGGCGGCGTAATGGACGGCACTCTGTTCCCCGCAGAATCGACCGAGTCCTTCAAGATCGACAAGATCATCAAGCACGCCACCTTTTTCCCAGGCGGTTTGTACAACACCAGCTTCGTCTTCATGATGAACCAGGCGAAGTACGACAAGCTCACCGCTGACGAGAAGAAAGCGGTCGATGCGATTTCTGGCGAAGTTGCAGCGCGCATTTATGGCCGCAATTGGGACAAGGTTGATCGCCGGGGCGTTGCGCTGATGCAGGCCAACAACGTGCAGATTGTGAAAGCCGATACCGCCTTTGTGGCTGATGTAAAGGCCAAAACGTCAGGGCTGGAGGCCAAGTGGGTCAAAGATGCTGAAGGCAAAGGCCTGCCTAATGCGGCCAAGGTGCTGGCCGAGTTTCGCGCTGAAATTGCAAAACAAGAAAAGTAAGCGCGTTGTCTTTTGAAAAGAACACTCGAACTTCTAAGCGGTTTACTTTGCGGCATTGCGCTCTTCGCCATCATGGCGTTGACGTTTTTTGATGTCATCGGGCGCAAGTTTTTAAGCCAATCCATCCCCGGTTCATTGGAGTTGACCGAGCTGTTGATGGTGGTCGTTATCTTCGCGGGCTTGCCTTTGGTGTCAATGCGCGGCGAGCACGTGGTGTTCGACACGCTGGACAGCTTTCTGCCCCCCTGGGCGCTCACGCTGCAAAAGGCCACCGTGAATTTGCTTTGCGCAGCTGCGATGCTCGGCCTGGCCTGGGTGATGTGGGGCAACGGCGACCAGTTCATGGCTTCGGGTGAAACGACAGCACAGCTCAAACTCATGAAAGCCCCATTCATTTACGGCATGGCAGTTTTGTGCGCATTGACAGGGCTGGTTCACTTCGGCATGGCACTCAAACCGTCAAACGACGATTCCGAACCCGCTGCAGGTGCTGGAGTCGCGCTTTGAAAGTCGTGCTTTGATTGAATCTCTGCTGGGCTTTGCCGCCATCTTCGCGATGGCGCTGCTGCGCATCCCGTTGGCCTTCGCGATGGGCATCGTGGGCATCGTTGGCATTGGTCTCACGCGCGGCTGGTCGCCCGCGTTAGCCAGCGTCGGGCAGGTGGTGTATGAGACCGGCTTTGCCTACACGCTGTCCGTCATCCCGCTGTTCATCTTGATGGGTAATTTTGTCGCCAAAGCAGGTTTGGCGCACGAGCTGTTCCAGGCTGCCTACGCATTCATCGGTCATTTACGCGGTGGCTTGGCGCATGCGACCGTGGCCGCGTGCGCAGGCTTTGGCGCGATTTGCGGCTCGTCCATCGCGACTGCGGCGACCATGAGCAAGGTGGCCTACCCCACCATGAAGAAGCTCGGCTACAGCGACTCGCTGTCCACCGGCGTCATGGCCGCAGGTGGCACCTTGGGCATCATGATTCCGCCCTCCACCATCATGGTGATTTACGGCATCATCACTGAGACGAACATCGGCAAACTGTTCGCCGCAGGGGTGATTCCTGGCATCTTGACGGCCCTGCTGCTGATGGGCGCAATCTGGCTGATGACGCTGCACGATCCGGAGCACGCACCCGCTGGCGAGCGCACCTCGTGGCCCGACCGCTGGCGCGCGCTGCGCGGCATCTGGGGCGTAGCGTTGCTGGTGGTTGTGGTTCTGGGCGGCATTTATGGCGGATTTTTCACCGCGACTGAAGGCGCAGGATTTGGCGCATCGGGTGCCTTCCTGTTTGCACTGGCACGCGGGCGGTTGAGCTGGTCAATTTTGTTGGACGTGCTGGTGGAATCGGCTCGCACCACGGCGATGTTGTTTACCTTGCTGATCGCCGCCACGCTGTTTGCCAATTTCGTCAACTTCACCTCCATGCCGGGCGACCTCAAGGAATGGATTACGCATCTGGGCCTGTCGCCGATCATGATCATCACCGCCATGATGTTGATCTACGTCGTGCTGGGCACGGTGATGGAAGAACTGACGATGGTGCTGTTGACGATCCCACTCTTCTTCCCCATCGTCACCTCGCTGGGGTTCGATCCGGTCTGGTTCGGCGTGCTGATTGTGATGATCGTGCAGATCGGCCTGATCTCGCCACCCGTCGGCATGAACCTGTTTGTGCTGAATTCGCTCTTGCCCAAGGTCGGCCTGATCAACATCTTCAGGGGCTGCTGGCCGTTCGTTCTGGTGATGATTTTCGTGCTGGGGCTGCTGATTGCATTTCCTCAACTGAGCTTGTGGTTGCCGTCGTTGATGAAGTAGATTGCTATTTAATTAGTAGCTAATTATGCATATAATACGAGGGCTAGAGGCTTATTTTCTTCTGAAATTACGCCAAAAGCAGGTTTTTGAGTTAAAAATTAACTCTCAGGTTAATTTTAACGAAAAGTTCAGCGCTGTGCGGCCCCTGTGCGCGACGAACGGATATCAATCGGACATTGGCCCCACGGTAGGTATTGACGGCCGACCAATGCTTCGCATCAATAAGCCCAATCACCAGATACCGCGGCTCATCATCAGTTTCAAGCGAAGGGTTAAGTCGCAATAGTGCCGCTGCGTGAAGGCACCGAGAGTCTTGCGGGCCAAGCTACCGGAAGAGGAGGAAGCGGGTCCCAAAAGGGAATGACCCGCTGGATACGACCATCGTCGGCCAGCTCGACAAGCGCCTCGCCTCGCGCTCGAATCGCCCCATCCGGCCCGACGATAGCGCAACCGATTCGGGCGCTGTTCAAGAAGATGTTGAGACCGCTGTCCAAGACGAGTTGGCAGCCCGGCAAGTTTTTATGGAAGCCCGTGATCTTTTCCGATATTTGCTCGTAGCCGGCAAACACGCGTTTCGGCCCCCAAATTTCTGATGTCGGTGTCATTGCCAGCAACAGCAAACGAAGCCGCTCGGCCTCGTCGCGCTCGGCGAAGGCTTCGTAGTAAGGCTGCAAGGCTTTCAAAAAGGCAGACTCGTTCATGGCAGAGGCGGTGAGGTCGTGACGCTGTGTTCGCGTGCGGCCAAACGAATAACGTTTATCTGCCGCGAGGCATTGTTTGCAAAAGGCGATGGACTTATACGCGGCATATTAACCTTGCTGGACTGAACCGCCGCCCTGAATGGTCGATGGTGGTGGCATAGGGGGTTGTAAGCTGGCACGGCGTAGCGTGTGTGCCTGGGCTGTTCGATCAACCCAGGTCGAGACAACTTGCGCCATGCAACCCGGCCGCTCATGCCCCTGGCTCGCCCGCAGCCGCCGTGCCACTGCATCCAAGCGCAGACTTCACACGACAACGCTGTGCGCGTGAGCGGCGACTTGTCCCCTGCCTGCGAGCGAATTCGACCAGGAATCTCCTCTAGAAAAAGGCTACGCCCAGCAAACCGCATGGACGCAGGTTAGCGGACAAGAATCGCCCACGTTCAGCAAAAAATGTGGGGCACAATCAGCTTTGCCAACGGGAGTTCAACCGTCGTTTGGTGCCCAAAGAACTTTTGCGAAGGAACCAACAATGCCAATTATTCGACGCCTGATTGGCGCCGTGGTTGTTCTCGCCTCGTTCGAGATTGGCCGCAGCGCGTTTGCCGAGGAACTGGCCAATCAAGGCAGTGGCAATCCCGAGCATGCACTCAAGGTCTTCGCCATGTTTTTCAACGGCCAGCAGGCGCAGCATCGCATGCCCGTGCCGCCGTCCATGCGCAGGGGCTAGTTCTCCATGTTCAAGTTGCTCCGATACTTCTCCCTGACGAGCCTCGCGTCGATCACGGTGGCCGTGTTTTTACTCGGCACTTTGTACCGCCATATCGCGCTCGGAAACTTGCTTGAGATGGGCGAGCGGAGCAATGTCGCATTGTCCAATTCGCTTGCGAACTCTCTTCGCGCCGAGTTCGCGCCCCTGCTAGGCGGTAATGCCGGTGGCACTGATTCGGCGCAACTGGCCCAGACGCTGTCGCATCTCAACGCCCGGGTGGTGGAATACACCCGTGGCATGTCCGTGGTGAAGGTGAAAATATACGATCTTCGCGGCAAGACAGTTTTTTCAAGTGATCCGAAGCAGATCGGTGAAGACAAATGGGCCAATCCGGGTTTCCAGGCCGCTTTGGTCGGCCAGCCAGCCAGCGAACTGTCACATCGCGACAAATTCAGCGCCTTCGAGCAGGTGATCGTAGACCGGGATTTGCTGTCATCCTATGTTCCCATTTGGCGCGGCCAGCAGCAGGTGCATGCGGTTTTTGAGGTGTACGACGACGTCACGCCACTACTGGCGCAGTTGGCCACCACGCAGGCGAAAATTATTGTCGGCGTGGTGCTGGTGCTCGGCGGTTTGTACGGCGTGCTTTTTGCGGTAGTGCGTCGCGCCGACCACATTCTTCACACACAACACGCTGATTTGTTGCGTCACAAAGGCGAGTTGGAGGGCGCACGCGAAACACTCGAACATCGAGTGCGGGAACGGACGACGGCACTCGAAGATGTAAATGCAAAGCTGAAAGCCGAGGTTCGACAACGGCGTGAGGCCGAGCAGGAACTGATTGAAGCCAGGCGTATTGCCGAAGCCGCCAGCCACGCGAAATCGCAGTTCCTCTCGGCCATGAGCCATGAGATCCGCACCCCGCTCAATGGCGTACTGGGTATGGCTGAGCTGCTGCAGCACACCCGCCTCGACACCGACCAGTCCCGCTACGTGGGCGCCATCGCGTCGTCTGGCCGCGCGTTGCATGGCCTGCTGGGAGACATTCTGGACCTGGCCAAGATCGAGGAAGGTCAGGTTCAACTCGAGCACATGGATTTCGACCTGGCAAGCCTGCTGTCCGAGATTTCGGACGTTTACCGCGAGCTGGCCTCCACCCGCGGTCTGGTGCTGGTGAGCGAGTTGCAGGCCACGGGCGCCTGGGTCAATGGCGACCCCGGCCGCCTGCGCCAGGTGGTGTCGAACCTGCTCGGCAATGCAATCAAGTTCACCGAACGCGGCGAGGTGCGATTGCGCAGCGAAAACCTGCCAGCGCGCGCTGGCGATAGGCGCACCTGGCAACGCTTCACGGTGGA
>JANOTO010000196.1:0-1790 GCA_031416395.1 Rhodoferax sp.
AAAAATGAATGGCCAGTGCATCAATTCGATGCGTAATTGTGCTCAATAACCGCAGCCCAAGAATGTATCATGCTGCGACGCACCAATCAGCGTACGTCTAATCGAGCACACCATGCCCAAAATTTTCATCGACGGCGAAGCAGGCACCACGGGCCTGCAGATTCGCGAACGCCTGCAAGCCATGCCCGCCGTGGAGGTGGTCAGCATTGCCCCCGAGCTGCGCAAAGATGCTGCCGCCAAGCGCGCACTGATGGCGCAAGTCGACCTGGTGGTGCTTTGTTTGCATGACGATGCCGCTATCGAATCCGTGGCGATGATTGACGATATCGCCAAAATCAGCGGCAAGCCAGGCCCCAAGATCATCGACGCCTCCACCGCGCACCGCACCGCGCCGGGTTGGGTGTTCGGCTTCCCCGAGCTGACTGTGGGGCATGCCCAAGCGGTCAAAAACGCCCAGCGCGTGGGCAACCCCGGCTGCTACGCCACGGGTGCCATCGCACTGATTCGCCCGCTGGTTGACGCAGGCTTGATCCCACGCGACCACCCACTCACATTGCCGTCCGTCAGCGGCTACAGCGGCGGTGGGCGCAGCATGATCGAGGCTTACGAAAAAGGCCAAGCCCCCGCGTTTGAGATCTACGCGCTTGGATTGAAGCACAAGCACCTGCCCGAAATCATGAAATACACCGGCCTCACGCGCCGGCCCGTTTTCATCCCCAGCGTCGGCAACTTCGCCCAAGGCATGCTCGTTCAGTTGCCGCTCGATCTGGATGCGCTACCCGGCAAACCCAGTGCGCAGGATTTGCACAACGCCCTGGCCAAACACTACGCCGGCAGCGAGTGGGTGCGCGTCGTGCCCACAGGTGCCGACAACAAAATCGATCCGCTGGGCTTGGCCAACACCAACAAAATGGAACTGCGTGTCTTCAGCAACCAAGGTGCCAACGACGGTTTTCGCCACGCCGTGCTGATCGCCAAGTTGGACAACCTGGGCAAGGGTGCGAGTGGCGCAGCGGTGCAGAACTTGAAGTTGATGCTGGGGTTGTAGGTTTTGCTGCCTTGAAGGGTCTCAATATACCCATATTGGGTTTATTAGGGCTTGAAATTTGTCTTTTTGTCGAAATATCTGATTCAATCAGGCTTCAGCTCTCGTATCATATGCATAAACAGCTATGTTTAATATAGCAAATTTGCTCACCGGATGGGCGACAACGAGGGCGATCACTGCTACTCAACCGTCTTCCAAGTATCCGCACCATCAAACAGGCGGATTCGCATTTGACCCAGGATCAGGGGGTCAAAGTTTCTGATGTTCACGGCAAGCTGTGGGTGCTGGGTGTGCTCCAAAGGCTCCCAGTGCGTGGTGCAACCGCAGTTTTTGCAGCGAACCACACGCAAAGTTTTGTCGCCCTGGACGTATTCCTGGGTGTGTTCTGGATGACCAATTACTGTGACGGTTCCCACTTTGTAGTAGGCCCACAGAACGCCCAAACGCCTGCAAATGGAGCAATTGCAGTTGGTGACTTGCTCAGGAGGGTGAGGAATTTCGATGCGGATGGTGCCGCAGTGGCAGGTGGCTGAGAGCATGGTGGGCGGACTCCTGTGTCGAATTTACTTTATTGCGCGTCCCCACCCGCCATCACCTTGCGAATCACATCTCCGCTGAATCCGCGTGACGCGAAGAAGCGCATTTGTTGGCCGCGTGCTTTGGCATCCGCAGCGACTTCGCCGAATTTGCGATTCCAGATGTCGCGGGCGCGGTCCAGCTCGGTAGCTTGCAGGCTGGCGAC
>JANOTO010000197.1:0-1853 GCA_031416395.1 Rhodoferax sp.
CGCTTGTGGGTAAGCGGCTTTGCGCGCGACGACGATCAGCGCGACGATGGACAGAATATAGGGCAACATCAAGTAGAGTTGGTATGGCAAGACTGCATCGCTGGATTGTTGCAGGCGCAGTTGCAGCGCGTCAAAAAAAGCAAACAACAACGCACCCAGCAGGGCCTTGCCGGGTCGCCAGGATGCAAACACCACCAAGGCCACGCAAATCCAGCCACGCCCGTTGACCATGTTGAAGAAGAAGGCGTTGAACGCGGCCAGGGTCAAGAACGAGCCTGCAATCCCCATCAATGCTGAGCCCGCCACGATCGCCAAGGTGCGCGTGGCGGCGACGGACACGCCCTGGCCCTCGGCCGCCTGCGGGTTCTCTCCCACCATACGCACCGCCAGCCCCAGTGGCGTGCGGTACAGCGCGTAGGTGAGCAGGGGCACGAGCAGCAAGGCCAGCAGCGTGAGCGGGGTTTGATTTTGCAGAATCGGCACGGGCAGCCAACTCATCTCTGCCAAGGGCGTGATGGTGGGCGGCGTGGTGACTTTGGGGAAGCTCACGCGGTAGCCAAAATAACTCAGCGCGGTCGCCAGCAAGGTGATACCCAGCCCGCAGACGTGCTGCGACAGCGCCAGGCCGACGGTCAGAAAAGCGTGCAGCAGACCAAAGCACATGCCGGTGAATGCAGCAGCCACCACGCCTGCCCACAGCGGTGCGCCGAGGTAGACCGTAAGCCAGCCGGTGAATGCGCCTGCCACCATGATGCCTTCAATGCCCAGGTTCAAAACGCCCGCGCGCTCGCACAGCAACACGCCCAGTGTGCCGAGGATCAGCGGCGTAGCAATGCGCAGGACGGCAATCCAGAACGCTGGGTTCACCATGATGTCAATGATTTCGTTCATTTGACGTTCATTTGAATTTGAGCCGATATTGCGTGAACAGCGTGGCGACCAGCACGGAAATCAATGACGCAGCGACGATCACGTCCGCAATGTAGGTCGGCACGTTCACCGCGCGGCTCATGCTGTCGGCCCCTACCAACACGCCCGCGACAAACACGCTGGCTGCCAACACGCCCAGTGGATGCAGAGCGGCCAGCATGGCGATCACGATGCCGCTGTAGCCGTAGCCGGGCGACATGTCCAGCGTGACGTAACCCGTCCGCCCCGCCACTTCAATCGCTCCGGCCAACCCGGCCAGTGCCCCCGACATCAATGCCACCAGTACGACAGTGCGTGTCACCGGTACGCCTGCAAACGCCGCTGCGCGCGCGTTGGCCCCCAGCGCGCGAAGGTCAAACCCCAGCACCGTGTATTTCATCAACGCCCACAGCGCCACGGCCAGCGCTGCCGCGCCAATCAGACCCGTGTGAAGGCGCGTTTGCGCAATCAGTTTTGACAGCTCCAGCTCGTCTTGCAGCGCCACACTCTGCGGCCAGCCCATGGCGGTGGGGTCTTTCATCGGGCCATCGAGCATGAGGGACACAGCCAGCAGCATGATGAAATTCAGCAGCAACGTGGTGACCACTTCATCCACGCCCAGCTTTGTTTTGAGGAGCGCTGGCCCGAGCAGCAGCAGCGCACCGGCCAACGCTGCTGCCAGCATCATCAAAGGAAACAGCAGCCAGGGCGACACTTCAAATCCAGTGCCACCATGCAGTCCGCCCACTGCCGCAGCGGCCAGCGCACCTGCATACAACTGGCCTTCTGCACCGATATTGAACAGCCGCGCCTTGAACGCAACCGTAGCGGCCAGGCCTGTGAGGATGAGCGGGATGGCGCGCGTCAGCGTTTCGCTCCAGGCGAACACTGAGCCGAAGCCACCCTTGAGCAAGAGCGCGTAAGTCGGCCCCACCGGCGCACCG
>JANOTO010000198.1:0-4109 GCA_031416395.1 Rhodoferax sp.
CGCATGCTCAGCGACACATCCATCGCCAGAATGATGGTGGAACGCGCCCAGGGCAGCGGCACAGGTGCCACTGGCCGGGCAGCGGCCAGCAGCAGAGTGGCGCAGGCCAGCAGCAGCAAGGCGGGCGGCACGTGCCGACGCCAGTTTCTACCGGTTGCGGCGGCGCGCACCACGTTGAGGCTGCTGAATCGCACCGCCACCTTGCCGCGACGGCGCAGAAGCCACAGATAAACCGCTGGCAACAGCGGGACAACAAGCATCAGCCCAAGGTATTCGGGCCACTGGAAAAACATGGGGCGCTGATAGGTCGGTAGGATGTTGGGGGCACGAGATGCCCCCACAGTGCAACGATATCGTGCCTGCGATGCTGACAAATTGCAACCATGCCTCTCATCGGTTCGGAATTTTTGCTATTTGATCGTCCATTCGGAAATAGCCGAATGGTTTGGTGGCAACGTGAAGCGCGATAATCTTTGACCAACCAAGAGGCTAGGGCATTGATGATCACTCCCAAGAATTGCTGCCGCAGGATACGCTTATGAGCGTGTATTTTCATCGTCCAATCTCTCGCCGCTTTGTGGCGGTATTCGCTGTTTTTGCGCTAAGTTTGCTTGGGGGTTGCGCCAGCAAATCGCAGGTCAGCCTGTCCAGCCAGGTCAACTTTGCGCCCCCGCCGGCGCGCGACCCCGAGCCTTTGGTCAAAGGGCCGCAGGCGATTGCAGCCACCCTGGCCAAAGGTGGGTATGTTGTCTACATGCGCCATGGTCGCACCCAATATGACCAAATTGAACTTGAGCGCACCAACCGGGTCAATGGGACTTTTGATCTGGACAAGTGCGCGACCCAACGCCGGTTGTCCGACGAAGGCCGCGCAGAGCTGAAAGTGGCCGGCGATCAGTTTCGCCAAACGGGTATTGCGTTTGATGGCGTGTTCAGCAGTCGCTACTGCCGTGCTGTCGAATCAGCGGCATTTTTTGTCGACAAAGCGCAAGCGACCGAGATGCTCTCGGGTGAGGGCCAGGTTGGCAAAGACCCGGCGCAGAAGGCGCGCACGGTGTCGTTTTTTTCGATGCGCCCGGCTGCGGGCAAAAACCATTACATGATGGCGCATGGTGGCATTTTCTGGGAAGCGACCAGCTTCGCCATTCAAGAAGGCCATACCGTTGTTTTAGACCCAACCAACCTGAAAGTCATCGTTGCCCGCATTGCGCCAGCCGAGTGGGGCAGCATTGCGCAGGCGGGCAGTCGATAGAAATTGCTATTAAATAAATAGCTATATACGCATTTAATACGAGACCCAGAGCACTATTTTTATCGTATTTTGGTGGTTTTGGCGATTGTGACGATCAAAATGAACCTGTGGGTTCATTTTTGTCAATTTATCACCACAAATGTAGTAAGCCTGCCGAGGTATGTTCATGAAACGCACCACGCCTCATGCTTAGCGTGCATGCTCGTACAGCATGCGAGCGAACTCTTTGGCAGCAGTTCCTCGGTAAACCCACTGAAGATCAAAGTGAGGGCATGCGTTCAACTGAGATGAAAGCGCAATTCTTTGTAGTAGTGTCAAAGGGAGCCATGGTTGGCATGGATTTGCACTCATAATTCGGCGGTTCTACGCCCGACTGCAAAAGGAAATCTGACATGCCCATTGACAAAATTGCTCATGATGTCGCCCAGGCGTTACAGGGCGTTGAAGACGGCGCAACAGTAATGATCGGTGGTTTTGGAACGGCTGGCATTCCAAATGAGCTGATTGACGGGTTGATCGAACAGGGTGCACGTGACCTCACCGTTGTCAACAACAATGCTGGCAATGGCGACAGTGGGCTGGCCGCTCTGCTCAAAACAGGTCGCGTGCGCAAAATAATCTGCAGCTTTCCACGTCAGGCAGACAGCCACGTGTTTGATGCTTTGTATCGCAGCAGCCAGATTGAGCTTGAACTTGTCCCACAGGGAAATCTTGCTGAGCGCATCCGGGCTGCCGGTGCTGGCATAGGTGCTTTCTTCACGCCAACCGGTTACGGCACGGATCTGGCCAAGGGTAAGGAAACCCGCCAGATCAACGGCCGGATGCAGGTACTCGAATACCCCATTCACGCTGAACTGGCATTGATCAAAGCCGAACGGGGTGACCGATGGGGCAACCTCGTCTACCGCAAGGCAGCGCGTAACTTTGGCCCCATCATGGCCATGGCTGCCAAAACCACGGTGGCCACCGTGCATGAGATCGTCGCGCTTGGTCAGCTTGACCCCGAGCTCATCATCACCCCAGGCATTTTTATTCAGAGTATTGTGCGGATTGACCGTGTCGCCACGCAAGGCGGTGGCCTTAAAAGGGAGGTGGCATGAGCTACTTGCGCAGAACCAAAGAGCAATTGGCCGAGCGTATTGCCCTTGATATCTACGACGGCGCCTACGTCAATCTTGGCATCGGCATGCCCACCATGATTGCCAACTATCTGCCCAAGGATCGTGAAGTGATTCTCCAAAGCGAAAACGGTATCCTGGGTATGGGCCCCGCACCCGATCCAGGCCAGGAAGACTACGACCTTATCAACGCAGGCAAACAGCCGGTCACCCTATTGGCCGGTGGTGCTTATTTCCATCACGGCGACAGCTTCGCCATGATGCGCGGCGGACATATCGACATCTGCGTGTTAGGTGCATTTCAGGTCAGCGTATCTGGAGATTTGGCCAACTGGCACACCGGTGAAAAAGGCGCGATTCCCGCTGTAGGTGGCGCGATGGACTTGGCCACAGGTGCCAAGCAGACTTGGATCATGATGGATTTGCTCACCAAGCAAGGTGCCAGCAAGATCGTGCCAACCTGCTCATATCCGCTCACCGGACTCGCTTGCGTGCAACGCGTCTATACCGACCACGCCAGCTTTGAATGCACGTCTCAAGGCCTTCGACTGATCGACAAAATTGATGGTTTGACGCATCAACAGCTTGAAGGTTTGCTGGGTTTGAAATATCACAAGTGATGCGATGAGCCGCGCCCGTCGATCCGTCAGCCGACCCAATGCTGGCCGCGCGCGCCGCACCCTACGCGATCTCTCTGGGTCACCGTCTTACTGAAGGTGCCAAGCAGCAATAGGCTGTAGCGGGTTACCACGCCATCTCCAGCAATTCAGTCAACTGTGCTGCACGGGTGATCGGTCTGGGGTTGGTGCGCACCCACAGGTTGTCCTTGGCACCTTCGGCAATCTGCGCAAACTGTTCGCGCTTGACGTTGAGCGCTGACAGGCGACTGGGCAACCCCAGCGCGTCGATCAAGTGCGCCACGGCGCCTGCGGCATCACCAGTGTTATGCGCCATCGCCTGGGCGATACGTGTCTGCTGCGCACGCGTCGCGTCCAGGTTGTAGCGCATCACGTGCGGCAGCATCACGCACGAGGTGTGGCCGTGGCTCATGCCTGTGACGGCACCCAGCGAATGGCCCAGCCCGTGGCTGGCACCGTAGGGCACGCGCAAAATGCCCATGCCCGCGAGCCACGCGCCTTGCAGACATTCCAGCCGGGCGTCCAGATCATTCGGATTCGCTTTGACGCGCGGCAGGGCGCTGGCCAAGAGCGACAGCGCATGCAAGGCGGCGGCTTCAATCAACGGCGAGGGCGCAATCGAGCAGATGCCCTCCACTGCATGGTCTACCGCGCGAATGCCGGTGGAGTGCCACAGCCACTCGGGCGTGGGCAGTGTGGCGGCGGCATCCAGAATCACGCTGGCGGGGCCAATCTCACGGCCCATGTAGCCGTCTTTGACTTTGCGCACCGGGTCTACCGAGCCGCCAAAGTTCGAGAATTCTGCTGCGCTCAAGGTGGTGGAAACCGCGATCTGGCGAAACGGCAGCGGTTTGATGACGGGCGCGTGGCGGCTGCCGTCTGCGTTCACGCGCAAATGAAAGTCACTCAACTGTTCCGGTTGGGTCAACTCATGCGCCAGCGCTATCAGCATGACTTTCACCGTGTCAATCACCGTGCCGCCACCGATGGAGACAATCAGGTCGGGGTCGGCCGCGCGCGCGGCGTTCGCAGCCGCGATCACGCTGTCACGCGGCGTGTGCTCGCGGCATTCGTCAAAGGTGCCGACGCAGCGCGTGCCCA
>JANOTO010000199.1:0-7173 GCA_031416395.1 Rhodoferax sp.
TCAACGGCCTTTTGCAACTGCGCTGTCAACGTGCGCTCTATTGGGGTGAGGATGACTTGCTTGCCCACATACAAGTCCGCATCTGCGTTTTCAACACCAGCGACTTCCTTACCGGCGATCGGATGGGTCGGTACGAACGAACCGATCTGCTCACGCAACGCACGTCGGCCCGCATCAATCACCTCACGCTTCGTGGAGCCGACGTCCATGATCAGCATTTGCGGGGTGACCAGGTGCTTGATGGCTTTGAAGGTTGCCTCGGTGGCAGCCACAGGCACTGCAATCAAGACAATGTCGGCACCCGACACCGCCAGCAACGCAGACGGCGCTTCCACATCAATCACGCCCATGTTGCGCGCGCGCTCAGTGGTGGACGGTGATTTGCTGTACCCCACCACGCGCTTGACCAGGCCCGCTCGCTTCAACGCCAGCGCGAAGGAGCCGCCCATCAAGCCACAGCCAATCAAGCCTAATTGTTCAAACATGTTCTAGTCACTAATGGGATAGGTGCCGAGCACTTTGTAGAACGCACAAAGGGTTTGCAGCTCTTTAAGTGCACTTGCGATGTGGGGTTGCGAGGGGTGGCCCTGAATATCAATGTAAAAATAATACTCCCACTGGCCCGTACGGGCGGGGCGAGACTCAAACCGGGTCATCGAGACACCGTGGGTCTTCAGCGGAATCAGCAGGTCATGCAAGGCCCCAGGTTGATTCGGCACCGAGACCACCAGGCTGGTGCAGTCACTGCCCGACGCGGGCGGTGTCGCTAAGGTATGCGGCAGGCAGATGACGGCAAAACGGGTGCGGTTGTGCGCATCATCCTGCACTGCATGCGCTGCAATGTGCAGGCCAAACTGGCTGGCAGCCCGCTCACTGGCCAAGCCCACCCAAGCGGAATTCGTCGCGGCTAAACGCGCGCCTTCTGCGTTGCTCGAAACGGCCCTGCGCTCGGCGTTGGGCAAATGATGGTTCAACCAGCCCTGGCATTGCGCCAGCGCTTGCGGGTGAGCCAGTACAACCTCTATGCCATCCAGCGAATTACTCAGCCGCAGTACGTTGTGACGCACCATCAAGCTGACCTCGCCGACCATCTGCGTAGGTGTGCGAAGGAACAGGTCAAGCGACCTTGTGACAACACCTTCGGCTGAACTTTCAACCCCCACCACGCCAAACTGAGAGCGGCCCGCTTCTGTGGCGTGGAAGACTTCGTCAAAACTGCTGCAGTAAATCATCTCCACCGCACCGCCAAAATACTGCAAGGCAGCCTGCTCGCAAAATGTGCCCGCTGGCCCCAAAACTGCGACACGTTGCGGTGCTTCAAGGGCCAGGCAAGCCGACATGATTTCGCGCCAGATGTCCGCCACGTGGACATCTTTCAGGGGGCCTTGATTGGCAGTTTGAATTTTCTGGATAACCTGCGCTACCCGATCTGGCCTGAAAAATGGCGAGCCTTCGCGCCGCTTGATTTCACCGACCTGCTCTGCCACATGTGCGCGCTGATTCAGCAAGCTGAGCAGTTGGGCATCGAGCGCATCAATCTGCACACGCAGATCAGCCAGGCTGGGCAGCACAGCAGGCGAGGAGGAGGTTTGCATCAGGTGTCCGACTCACCAACGCCGTCGTCCGGTGTATCGGCCTCAGGGGGAATAGCATCGTTCTCCACAATGCGTTGCAAGCCGCTTAGCTTGGAACCATCATCCAGACCAATCAACGTGACGCCCTGGGTGGCGCGGCCCATCTCGCGGATTTCACTCACGCGAGTGCGCACGAGTACACCTTTGTCGGTGATCAGCATGATCTCGTCGTCCGCATGGACCAGGGTTGCCGCCACTACTTTGCCGTTGCGCTCACTTTGTTGAATCGCAATCATGCCCTTGGTGCCCCGGCCATGGCGGGTGTATTCGGTGATGCTGGTGCGTTTGCCGTAACCATTTTGAGTGGCGGTCAACACGCTTTGCTGCTCATCTTCAGCCACCAACATGGCGATCACGCCCTGGCCTTCTTCGAGCATCATGCCGCGCACGCCGCGCGCTGTGCGGCCCATCGGGCGCACATCGTTCTCATCAAAACGAACCGCTTTGCCACCGTCGCTGAACAGCATCACGTCATGCTTGCCATCGGTCAGCGACGCGCCGATCAAGAAATCACCTGGGTCCAGGTCAACGGCGATGATGCCGGCCTTGCGTGGGTTGCTGAATTCATCCAGCGTGGTCTTCTTGACGGTGCCCATGCTGGTCGCCATGAACACGTATTGATCCGCCGGGAAGCTGCGCTTTTCGCCCGTTAGCGGCAAAACGACGGTGATCTTTTCACCGTCGGCCAGCGGGAACATGTTGACGATGGGCCGCCCGCGCGAGCCACGCGAGCCTTGCGGCACTTCCCACACTTTGAGCCAGTACAGCCGCCCGCGGTTGCTGAAGCACAGGATGTAGTCGTGCGTATTGGCGATGAAAAGCTGGTCCACCCAGTCGTCTTCCTTGGTGGCTGTGGCTTGTTTACCACGGCCTCCGCGTTTTTGGGCGCGGTACTCGCTTAAAGGTTGGCTCTTGATGTACCCGCTGTGACTGAGTGTGACGACCATGTCGGTCGGGGTGATCAAATCCTCGGTGGACAAGTCAAACGAGCTGTGCTCCACCAAACTGCGCCGCGCGCCCAACTTGGTTTGACCGAACTCCTGTTTGATCGATGTCAGCTCATCGCCAATGATGATAGAAACGCGCTCGGGCTTGCTCAAAATATCCAGCAAGTCTTCGATCTCGCCCATGACTTCTTTGTATTCCGCGACGATCTTGTCCTGCTCCAAACCGGTCAGGCGCTGTAGGCGCATTTGCAGAATTTCATGCGCTTGCGTATCGCTCAAACGGTACAGGCCATCGCTGCCCATGCCAACCAATTTGTCAAGACCATCTGGTCGGTAATCGTCAGCATTAATGATGCCGCCGTCAGCACGCGTGCGGGTGAGCATTTCGCGCACCAGCTTGCTGTCCCACGGCTTGGACATCAGCTCGGCCTTGGCCACCGGGGGTGTCGGCGCATTGCGGATGATGCGGATGAACTCGTCAATATTCGCCAGCGCTACCGCCAGACCTTCGAGCACGTGGCCGCGCTCGCGCGCCTTGCGCAAAGTAAAGATGGTGCGCCGGGTAACGACCTCGCGTCGATGCTCCAGAAAGACCTCGATCAAGTCCTTCAAGTTGCACAACTTAGGCTGGCCATTGATCAGCGCCACCATATTGATACCAAACGTGTCTTGCAACTGCGTCTGCTTGTACAGGTTGTTCAGTACCACCTCGGGCACTTCACCGCGCTTCAATTCAATCACCAGGCGCATGCCTGATTTGTCGCTCTCGTCCTGAATATGGCTGATGCCTTCAATCTTCTTCTCGTGCACCAATTCAGCCATGCGCTCTTGCAGCGTCTTTTTGTTGCACTGGTATGGCAACTCGTCCACGATGATGGCTTGGCGCTGGCCTTTGTCGATGTCTTCAAAATGCACCTTGGCCCGCATCACCACGCGGCCACGCCCCGTGCGGTAGCCGTCTTTCACGCCGTTGATGCCGTAGATGATGCCGGCCGTGGGGAAATCTGGCGCGGGGATGATCTCCATCAGCTCGTCAATCGATGCAGACGGGTTGCGCAGCAGGTGCAGGCACGCATCAATCGATTCATTCAAATTGTGCGGCGGAATGTTGGTCGCCATGCCCACGGCGATGCCCGACGAGCCGTTGACCAGCAGATTAGGAAAGCGCGCAGGCATCACCAACGGCTCTTTCTCGCTGCCGTCGTAATTGGGGCCAAAGTCAACCGTCTCTTTATCCAGATCGGCCAGTAGCTCGTGCGCGATCTTGGACATGCGGATTTCGGTATAACGCATCGCGGCTGCGTTGTCGCCATCGACGGAGCCAAAGTTGCCCTGGCCGTCCACCAACATGTGCCGCAGCGAGAAATCCTGCGCCATGCGAACAATCGTTTCATACACCGCGCTGTCGCCGTGCGGATGGTATTTGCCGATCACATCACCGACGATACGAGCGGACTTTTTGTAGGGCTTGTTCCAGTCGTTACTCAGCTCATGCATCGCAAAAAGCACGCGCCGATGCACTGGCTTCAGACCGTCACGCGCATCGGGCAGCGCACGCCCAACGATCACGCTCATGGCGTAGTCCAAGTAGCTGCGGCGCATTTCCTCTTCAAGACTGATGGGCAGAGTTTCTTTGGCGAACTGAGTCATGAGGAGGCGTGTTACCGGAAGTGAGGCGAAAGTGCAGCGGAAGTAAGGCGGGCGTGTGACCCGATTTTACGGTCAGAAAGATGTCGCAAAGCTGCAACACTTCGTCCTAAACACGGTTCTGTCCTACGTCGGCAGGGCGCGCGGATGTTGATACACCATCCGCCTGTGGCACAATCATCGTAACGAGATAGGTGATGGTCACCTAGAACGTCCCATTAATCGCAGCGCTGCTGCGGCCTTCCACAAGAGGACAAATATGATGAAATTGAACAAAGTGGCAATGCTGATTGCTACCGCAGCACTTGCGACCGCAGCTGGCGCCCAAACCATTGACAACTGGCGTAATAGTGGCAATGAGTTGGTCTGGAGAAACACCGGCGGTGAGTTGTGCTGGCGCGATTCCAACTGGACACCGGCGACTGCTGCTGTCGGTTGCGATGGCGCAATTGTGGCTCCTCGCGCTGCGGCTCCTGCCCCGGCCCCCGCTCCTGCTCCTGCCGCACCCGCAGCGCCCGCACCTGCTGCAGCCGCACCTGCCGCGCCTGCCCCAGCACCAGCACCTGCTGCACCTCCTCCTCCTCCTGTCGCCACCAAAGTTACTTACGCTGCCGATGCGTTTTTTGATTTTGACAAATCCGTGCTCAAGCCAGAGGGCAAAGCCAAGCTCGACGACCTGACCAGCAAGGTCAAGGGCATCAACCTGGAAGTGATCATCGCTGTGGGTCACACTGATTCAGTTGGCAGCGATGCTTACAACCAGAAACTCTCAGTTCGTCGTTCAGAAGCCATCAAGGCCTACTTGGTGACCAAAGGCATTGAGAAAAACCGCGTTTACACCGAAGGCAAAGGCGAGAAACAGCCAGTGGCTGACAACAAGACCACCGAAGGTCGCGCCAAAAACCGCCGTGTTGAGATCGAAGTGGTTGGCACTCGCACCAACAAGTAATTTGCACTTGACTCTTCGCAGCGAATTTCGGTTTGCTGCCAAAAACCTCGCTTCGGCGGGGTTTTTTGTTTTACAGCCCCTAACGCTTACGCATTGTCGATAATCCGAAAATGACCACAACCCTGAACGCCGACCCCGCCGAGCTTGCCAAATTCTCCGACCTGGCCCACCGCTGGTGGGATACCGAGAGCGAATTTCGCCCCCTGCACCAAATCAACCCGTTGCGGCTGGACTGGATACTCAATCAGTGTCCCCTGAAAGACAAAACAGCGCTGGACATTGGCTGCGGCGGCGGCATTTTGTCTGATGCGATGGCGCGCAAAGGCGCAACGGTATTGGGCATTGACCTGGCCAGCAAAGCCCTGAAAGTCGCGCAACTGCATGCGCTGGAGGCGCAAACACCCAATATCAGCTACCGGGAAGTCAGCGCGGAGGCATTGGCCATCGAGCAGCCAGGCAGTTTTGACGCAGTGACCTGCATGGAGATGCTGGAGCACGTGCCCGACCCAGCCTCTATCGTGCAAGCCTGTGCGGATCTGGTCAAACCAGGCGGCTGGGTGTTTTTCTCCACCATCAACCGTAACCCCAAATCATTCCTGTTTGCGATCGTGGGTGCCGAATACGTGCTGAACATGCTGCCACGGGGCACCCATGAATACGCCAAATTCATTCGCCCCAGCGAGTTAGCCCAGTACGCCCGCAAGGCTGGACTTGATCTGAAAACGACGCGCGGGCTGGAATACAACCCCCTCACCAAACGCTATTGGCTCAGTGGCAACACCGGCGTGAACTACATGTTTGCGACCCAGAAGCCGATGGTTGCGGCTTAAAGACGGGTTTTACGAACATGTTCACAGACATTCAAGCCATCCTCTTCGATCTGGATGGCACCCTGATCGACAGCGCGCCCGACCTTGGCGCGGCAGCTGACAAAATGCGCACGGACCGGGGCCTGCCTTCGCTGCCACTGGCGCGCTACCGTCCGATGGCAGGTTCTGGCGCTCGGGGCATGCTGGGTATTGCGTTTGGTATGACCCCCGATCACACCGACTTCGCCATGATGAAGGAAGAGTTTTTCGTCAATTACGAACTCTGCATGACCGAACGCACCTTCGCTTTTGACGGTGTTGACGCGTTGATTCAGAACTTGGTGAGCCGCAAACTCCCCTGGGGCGTGGTGACCAACAAGTCCGCCCGCTTTACCGAGCCCCTCACCCGCGCCATGCCACTGTTTGCCAGCGCGGGCACCGTCGTCAGCGGCGACACCACACCGCACGCCAAACCGCACCCCGAGCCCCTGTTTGAAGCTGCCCGCCGCTTGAATGTCGATCCAAAATACTGTATCTATGTCGGCGATGACCACCGCGACATCGTCGCGGGCCAAGCCGCTGGCATGGGAACCGTGGCTGCAACTTACGGCTATTTGGGCAGCGTCGATACCGCAAAGTGGGGTGCCCAGGTTTCGATTGCAATGCCCGGAGATCTTTTGCTATACATAAAATAGCTATAAATGCTCTTTATTCGAGAGCTAGAGGCCAATTTCATTCATATTTTGATCGATTTTACGGTTCTCGAATTACAAATTAACTCCAAGGTTAATTTTTACTCATTTTAGATACTGTAGCAGGCCATGTGTGCGCAACCGCACAGTGGCAAAGCCATCGAGTTGTGTACAAGTGGAGAACGCGTAAAACTACGCTCTTCCATTTCAAGGACTCAGATGCCCGACGCACTGTCTGCGGATCAGTTAAACAAAATGCACGCCTACTGGCGCGCCGCGAACTACCTGTCGGTCGGCCAAATCTACCTGCAAAACAACCCACTGTTGGACATACCGCTTCAATCAGCTCACGTGAAACCACGCTTGCTGGGCCATTGGGGCACCACACCAGGCTTGAACCTGATCTATGTGCACTTGAACCGGCTGATCAAACAACACAGCCTGAACATGATGTACATCATGGGCCCAGGGCACGGCGGGCCAGGCGTGGTGGCG
>JANOTO010000200.1:0-1532 GCA_031416395.1 Rhodoferax sp.
GCAACCGCAACTGTCTCAACCTGTTGGAAATAACACGCCGTAGCGCCCCTACCGCCGCACCTCATCCACCAGAGTCTTGAACTCATCAATATCCTCAAAGCTCCGATAAACACTGGCAAAGCGCACATACGCCACCTTGTCGAGCTTTTTCAGCTCGCGCATCACCAGCTCGCCGATGCGGGCTGAGGGGACTTCGCGGGCACCCAAGTTCAGCAGCTTTTCTTCAATGCGTTCAATCGCGCTATCGACCTGCTCGGTACTGACGGGGCGTTTGCGCAGCGCCAGGTTCATTGATGCCAGCAGTTTGGCGCGTTCAAATTCGATTCTTCGGCCATCTTTTTTGACGATGGCGGGGAAGTTGACATCGGGGCGCTCGTAGGTTGTGAAGCGCTTTTCGCAGGAGCCGCACTGGCGGCGCCGGCGGATGAAGTCACCGTCTTCTGAAATGCGGGTCTCGACGACCTGCGTTTCAGAGTTACCGCAAAACGGACACTTCACGCGACGTAGCTTTCAGATTTAGCCATACTCAGCCGTAAACCGGGAACCGCGCCGTCAGCGCATTCACCTTCGCCCGAACGGCATCAATATTCGCCGTATCGCGCGGGTTATCCAGCACGTCGGCGATCAGGTTGGCCGTGATCCGGGCTTCTTCGTCTTTGAAGCCGCGAGTGGTCATGGCTGGCGTGCCGATGCGCACTCCGCTGGTGACCATCGGTTTTTCCGGGTCGTTGGGGATGGCGTTTTTGTTGATCGTCATGTGGGCGTTGCCCAGTACCGCCTCGGCTTCTTTGCCGGTGATGCCTTTGGCGCGCAAGTCGACCAGCATGAGGTGGCTTTCGGTGCGACCGCTGACGATGCGCAGACCGCGTTGGATCAGCGTGTCCGCGACGATTTGCGCGTTCTTCAAAACCTGCTGTTGGTAGACTTTGAATTCAGGAGCAAGTGCCTCCTTGAACGCCACTGCTTTTGCCGCAATCACATGCATCAGCGGGCCGCCTTGCAAGCCGGGAAAGATGGCGCTGTTAATGGCTTTTTCGTGCTGGCTCTTCATTAAGATGATGCCGCCGCGCGGGCCGCGCAGGCTTTTGTGCGTGGTGGAGGTGACCACGTCCGCGTGCGGCACCGGGTTGGGGTAGATGCCAGCAGCAATCAAGCCCGCATAGTGCGCCATGTCGACCATGAAGATCGCGCCGATGTCTTTGGCGACTTTGGCAAAGCGCTCAAAATCAATCGCGAGTGAATAGGCGCTGGCGCCGGCGATGATCAGCTTGGGTTTTGCCTCGTGCGCCTTTTTTTCCATCGCGTCGTAATCGATTTCTTCTTTGGCATTCAGTCCGTAGGAGACGACGTTGAACCACTTGCCGCTGATGTTCAGGGGCATGCCGTGGGTTAAATGCCCGCCTTCGGCCAGGCTCATGCCCATGATGGTGTCGCCGGGTTTCAGAAATGCGAGAAAGACTGCCTCGTTCGCCGAGGCGCCGCAATGGGGCTGCACGTTGGCACAGTCTGCGCCAAAGATTTGCTTGACGCGG
>JANOTO010000201.1:0-13477 GCA_031416395.1 Rhodoferax sp.
AGAATGCAAACCGATTGACTACCCCAAGCCGGATGGCAAGCTGACGTTTGACCGCCTCTCCAGCGTATTCATCAGCAACACCAACCACGAAGAGCAACAGCCCGCGCATTTGACGTTGAAGGATGCGAGCGTTCCGGTCAACGTCAACCTGGCAAAGTTCGCCGGACCAGAAGCGCGTTATTGCCCGGCCGGGGTCTATGAGTTTGTCAAGAACGCGGACAACACGGACCGCCTGCAGATCAACGCGCAGAACTGCGTGCATTGCAAGACCTGCGATATCAAGGACCCGACTCAGAATATTGTGTGGGTGACGCCCGAGGGCGGCGGGGGGCCGAATTACGCGGGGATGTAGGCGGCAGGATCGGAAAAGTTGCGGGTTTTTCGTGGCAGTGGCTCAGGCAAATTGGGTTGACCCCCTGACGGGGATGGTTCACTGGCGTCACCGGCCGGCAAACCCACGCAGTTAACCGCGACAATTGGGTAAGAATCCCAATCCCCACGACGGGCTCTGACCTCCATCAAACACGCTCGTAACATTCCCATGGTGTCAATTCCCGAAAGTTAAATATGCGGGTCAGAACATGTCGGCCGACATGCTGTTCACCGTTCGGCCCGAACCGATGACTGCGGCAGCCAGAGAGGCTGCTTGCGGAAGGATGGCTTCAGCATAAAAACGGGTCGTTGCCAACTTGGCACCGTAAAAGCGCTGATCCGTGTCTTTTCTGTCCAGTGCCACCATCATGGCGCGGGCCATTTGCCAGCCACAAAGGACTACCCCTGCCAATTTGAGGTAATTGGCTGCACCAGCGTAAACGGCCTTGGTGTCAGTTTTGGCGTTGGCCACGATGTAATCAATTGTGGATTCCAGCGCATGGCGACCGGCCGCCAGAGCCTGGTGCATCACGGCGCAGTCCCCCGGCCCGTGGGTAGCAAGATTCTGTTCGGTCACCGCAATCTGTGCGCAGATGGCCCTGGCCGTTACACCGCCGTCACGCACGGTCTTTCGCCCCACGATATCGTTGGCCTGAATCGCCGTGGTGCCTTCATAAATCGTCAAAATCCGCGCATCGCGAAAGTACTGCGCTGCGCCGGTTTCTTCAATGTAGCCCATGCCGCCGTGCACCTGGACGCCAAGGCTGGTGACTTCAATCGACATCTCGGTGGCGAAGCCCTTGACCACAGGAACCAGGTAGTCATACACGGCCTGGTTCTGTCTGCGGATTGCGTCATCAGGCGACGCGTGCGCGGCATCGCTGGCGGCCGCCGCCACATAGGCTAGCGCCCTGGCCCCTTCGGTATAGGCCCGCATCGTGAGCAACATACGTTTCACATCCGGGTGATGGATGATGGCGACCGGGCCGGCAGAGCCCGCCAAGTCGCGGCTCTGCGTGCGTTCCCTGGCAAATCCCACGGCCTTCTGGTAGGCGCGGTCGGAGATGGCCACACCCTGCATACCAACCGCAAATCGAGCGGCGTTCATCATGATGAACATGTACTCCAGACCGCGATTTTCCTCACCCACCAAATAGCCTTCGGCTCCACCGTGATCGCCAAATTGCAGTACTGCGGTGGGTGACGCCTTGATGCCCAGTTTGTGCTCAATCGACACGCACCAGGCGTCATTGCGGGCACCCAAAGACCCGTCGTCGTTGACCAAAAACTTGGGCACCACGAACAATGAAATTCCCTTGATGCCTTCCGGTGAACCCGCGACACGGGCCAGCACTAGGTGCACGATGTTCTCGGCCATGTCGTGCTCGCCGTAGGTGATGAATATCTTGGTGCCAAAAACCTTGTAAGAGCCGTTAGCCTGAGGCTCTGCACGGGTGCGCACGGCGGCGAGGTCAGAGCCTGCCTGCGGTTCGGTCAAGTTCATCGTCCCTGTCCACTGCCCTGAAATCAACTGCGGCGCAAACTTCTGGCGCAACGCCGGACTGGCCGCTGTCAACAACGCCTCAATCGCGCCATCGGTCAGCATTGGGCACAACGCAAACGACATATTGGCTGCATGCAGCATCTCGGTGCAGCCTGTGGCTATCAGCTTGGGAAAGCCTTGGCCACCAAACTCGGTGGGGTGAACCACACCCTGCCAGCCACCTTGGGAAAACTGGGCAAACGCTTCTTTGAAACCGGGTGTCGTGGTGACCACGCCGTCCTTCCAGGTCGAAGGGTTCTTGTCGCCTTCCCAATTCAGCGGTGCGATCACACCCTCGCAAAATTTGGCGGATTCCTCAAGCACCGCCTGTGCCGTCTCGCTGCCATAGTCTTCAAAGCCAGGCAGCGCCGCAACATTGCGAAGGCCAGCCAGCTCCTCCATCACAAACAGCATCTCCTTGATGGGCGCGCGGTAGGTCAATTGAAACTCCTTGGACAACAAAAATAGCAGTCGCTCATGATCACGCTGCCTTCGCTTTCATCCGGTCAAAAAGCGCGCTGATCTCGCCTACTAGACCCCGGCGGAACAGCAGCACGCACACCACAAAAATAGAACCCATGATCACCGCGACCCAGGAGCCCACCTTGTCGGCCAGCACGTTTTCCAGGCCAACAATCGTCACCGCACCGACGACCGGGCCAAGGATGGTGCCCAGCCCGCCCAGCAAAGTCATCAAGACCACATCACCCGAGGTATGCCAATGCACGTCGGCCAGGGATGCGAGCTGGAACACGAGCGATTTGGTGGCACCGGCCAGTCCCGTCAACGCGGCCGAGATCACAAAGGCCAGCAGCTTGAAGCGGTTCACGTCATACCCGAGCGATATCGCCCGCGCCTCGTTGTCGCGAATGGCTTTGAGAATCTGGCCAAAGGGCGAATGGATGGTGCGGTGAATCAGCCAGAAACCGGCCAGAAACACTGCAAAAACAAAGAAATACATGGCAATGTTGTCGGTCAAGTCCACCACCCCAAACAGCTTGCCACGTGGAATGCCCTGCATGCCATCTTCACCCCCGGTGAACTTCATCTGCAGCGCCAGGAAGAACACAATCTGCGCAAGCCCCAAGGTGATCATGGCAAAGTAGATACCGGCCCGGCGGATGGCGATCAAGCCAAACAGCGCTCCCAACGCGCCGCCAAAAATAGTGCCCGCCAGCAGGCCCAGTTCTGGCGTCAGACCCAAGTCCCGGCACAGGTAGCCAGTGATGTAGGCTGAGCCGCCAAAGAATGCGGCATGGCCAAATGACAGCAAGCCTGCAAAGCCCAGCAACAAATTGAAGGCACAGGCAAACAGCGCAAAGCACAGCAGCTTCATCAAGAGCGTGGGGTACACCAAAAAGGGCGCAATCGAGCCGACCACGATCAACGCGGCAAACATCAGCACCGTGGGGTTGCGCCAGCCGGGCACGACCGATGCGACGAAGACAGGGCCTGCAGGGTTAGAAACAGATGTCATGAAAATTCCTTCAGGCTTGCTTGCCAAACAGGCCAGCCGGTTTGACCAGCAGCACCAGCACCATGATCAAAAAGATCACTACGGCCGAGGCCTCCGGGTAAACAACTTTCGTCAAACCTTCAATCACGCCCAGCCCAAGGCCAGTCAAGATCGAACCCAGGATGGAGCCCATGCCGCCGATCACCACCACGGCAAACACAATGATGATGAGGTTCGACCCCATCACCGGGTTCACCTGCACGATGGGGGCCGCCAGCACGCCTGCGAAGGCTGCCAGCGCAGCACCCGCCGCGTAGGTGGACGTGACCAGCACCGGCACGTTGATGCCCAACGCCTGCACCAGATCAGGCCGCTGGGTGGCGGCACGCAGGGTTGCACCCAGAGGCGTGCGCTCAATCACGAACCAGGCCGCAAGGCAGACCGTGAGCGATGCCACCACCACCCAGGCGCGGTAGATCGGCAGGAACATGAAGCCCAGATTCATGCCGCCTTGCAACAGCTCGGGCACCTCGTAAGACTCGCCCGAGACGCCAAAGAAATTCTTAAAGACACCCTCGGCAATCAGCGCCAGTCCAAAGGTCAGCAGCAGGCTGTACAAGTGATCCAGCTTGTAGAGATGTTTGAGCATGGTGCGCTCAATCACCGCCGCCACCAGCCCTATCAGCAGCGGTGCCAACAGCAACGACACCCAGTAGTTGATTCCCAGGTAAGTCAGGCCCATCCACGCCGCGAATGCGCCCAACATGTACTGCGCACCGTGCGCGAAGTTGATGATGTTGAGCAGTCCAAAAATGATCGCCAGGCCTAAGCTGAGTACCGCGTAAAACGAGCCATTGATCAGGCCCAGCAGCAACTGCCCGAAAAATGCCTGCGATGATATGCTGAAAACTTCCATGGCTTGGATCCTCCTATTGCTCGTGACGCGGGCTCGTTGCCTTGCTTCTTGACTTACTTCTTGATCAAGGGGCAGCGTGAGGCCGACAGCGGCTGGAACGCCTCGGCCGCCGGAATGGTGGCTTTCACGTTGTAGTAGTCCCACGGTGTTTTTGATTCACCGGGCTTTTTCACCTGCAGCAGGTACATGTCGTGGATCATCCGGCCATCGTCGCGGATCTTGCCGTTCTTGGCGAAGAAATCATTCACCGGGGTTTTCTTCATCTGCGTCATGACCTTGGCCGTGTCGTCGCTGTTGATGGCTTTGACGGCTTTGAGGTAATGCATGGTGGATGAATACTGCCCCGCCTGCACCATCGTCGGCATGCGCTTGTGCAGAGCAAAGAAACGCTTAGACCAGGCGCGGGTTTCCTCATTCAAGTCCCAATAGAAGCCCTCGGTGAGGTACATGTTCTGGGTGTTCTTCAGGCCAAGTGAATGCACGTCGGTCACGAACATCAACAGACCCGCCAACGACTGCTTGGGCGTGATGCCAAATTCAGCCGCCTGCTTGATGGAGTTGATGGTGTCGCCGCCCGCATTGGCCAAGCCAATGATCTGCGCGCCTGAAGATTGCGCTTTCAACAAAAACGACGAGAAGTCGCTGCCAGGAAACGGGTGACGCACGGAGCCCAACACCTCACCGCCATTGGCCTTGACCACGTCGCCCGCATCTTTCTCAAGCGAGTGACCGAAGGCGTAGTCGGCCGTCAGGAAGAACCATTTCTTGCCGCCGCCCTGGGTCACAGCCTTGGCCGTGCCGTTGGCAACCGCGTAGGTGTCGTAGGTCCAATGCACGGTCACGTCGTTGCAACTTTCGTTAGTGATGGCGGTGGATGCCGCGCCTGAGACCAGGGCAATGCGGTTTTT
The DNA here is from genome assembly GCA_031416395.1 of Rhodoferax sp. Classification (GTDB taxonomy): domain Bacteria; phylum Pseudomonadota; class Gammaproteobacteria; order Burkholderiales; family Burkholderiaceae_C; genus JANYCG01. The sequence continues at coordinate 5,196 of JANOTO010000201.1, forward strand.
CTCCTTGGCGATCTTCTGAACAGCCAAGGCCACCGAGGTGGTGACCAGTTCTGTGGCGACGTCCACCTTGTCTTTCTCAAACCATTCACGCGCCTTGTTGGCGGCAATGTCGCCTTTGTTTTGGTGATCAGCTGACACCATTTCAATCTTGAACGAGGGCTTCTCGTTGGCGATGAAGTCATCAATCGCCATCTTGGTGGCGATGACGGCGCCATTGCCCGCCACATCGGAGTACAGGCCTGACAGGTCGGTCAACACGCCAATCTTGACGACGGCATCTGAGACTTGGGCTTGCGCGGTACCGGAGACCAGCAGTGACAGGCTGACGGCCTGGGCGATTTGTTTAAGTTTCATTGAAATGCTCCTGAATAAATGAATGGATGGGTGAGTGAGGGAAAAGGAAAAACGGAAACGAAACGACGGCGGTCAAACACCCAGCAGTTCGTGCAGTTCATCGGTTTTTGCTGCGAGCTCATGCGGCTGCACGGTCATGATCACGTGACCGTGTTCCAGCACGTAATGGCGGTCTGCCAGCGGTGCGGCAAAGCGGAAGTTCTGTTCGACAAGAATAATGGTGTAGCCGCGCGTCTTGAGTAGCCGAATCACTTCGCCCAGTTTCTTGACGATGACCGGGGCCAGCCCCTCGGTGATCTCATCGAGCAACAGGACTTTGGCACCCGTGCGCAAGACGCGGGCCATTGCCAGCATCTGCTGTTCGCCGCCCGAAAGGCGCGTCCCGGGGCTGTTGCGCCGGTCCTGTAGATTGGGAAAAATGCCATAGATTTCTTCCAGCGTCATCCCGCCGGGGGCCACGATGGGGGGCAACAGCAAGTTTTCTTCGGTCGACAGGCCGGCGAAGATGCCACGCTCTTCCGGGCAGTAGCCGACGCCAAGCCGCGCGATCCGATGCGGCGCTACCGACGTGATCTCGGCCCCGCTGAGTGTGATCGACCCGGTGCGCTTGCCCACCAGCCCGAGAATCGCCTTGAGCGTGGTGGAGCGGCCCGAGCCGTTGCGGCCCAGCAGTGTGACCAGTTCACCCCGGTTCACGTGCAGGTCAACGCCGTGAAGAATGTGCGACTCGCCGTAAAACGCATGCAGGTCGGTCAACCGCAGCATCTCAACCGTGTTGCTCGGTGCGGCACTCATGCTTCCACTCCTACATAGGCTTCAAGAACACGCGGGTCTTTTGACACAGTAGCGTAGTTGCCTTCTGCCAAAACGCTGCCGCGCTGAAGCACGGTCAGGGTGTCGCACAGGGTTTCAACCACCGACAGGTTGTGTTCCACCATCAGAATGGTTCGGTTGGCCGAGACTTTGCGGATCAGGTCCACCACGCGGCCTACGTCTTCGTGGCCCATGCCCTGGGTGGGCTCGTCCAGCAGCATCAACTCCGGGTCGAGCGCCAGGGTGGTCGCGATCTCCAATGCGCGTTTGCGGCCATAGGGCATCTCCACTGCGACCGTGTCTGCAAACGTTGCCAGATCAACCGACTCCAGTAACGCCATGGCGCGGCCATTCAATTCATCAAGCCTTTTCTCGGAGGACCAGAAGTTGAATGAATCACTGCGTTTGCGTTGCAATGCAACCCGTACATTCTCAAGTGCGGTCAAGTGCGTAAAGGTGGCGGATATCTGAAACGAGCGGATCATGCCGCGCCGTGCCACTTGCACCTGGCTCTCGCGCGTGATGTCAATGCCGTTGAAGTGGATGGTGCCGCTGGTCGGCTTGTGAAACTTGGTCAGCAGGTTGAACACGGTGGTTTTGCCTGCGCCGTTGGGGCCAATCAGCGCGTGAATACTGCCGCGTTTGACTTGCAGGTCAACCGCAGAGACGGCGGCAAATCCAAGAAACTCTTTGGTGAGGCCCTGGGTTTGAAGAATAATGTCACTGGACATAGTTTTCCCTATCTGGCGAGGTCATTCAATGGCCGAAGACGACTTGACCTGCTCTCGGAGCACGAACTTCTGGATTTTTCCGGTTGACGTCTTGGGCAGCGTGCAAAACAGAATGCGCTTGGGTACCTTAAAACGCGCCAGCAGATTGCGGCAGAAATCGATGATCTCGGCCTCGCTGGCCTGTGCGTCTGCCTTCAGTTCCACGAAGGCGCAGGGCACTTCGCCCCACTTTGCGTCGGGCTGTGCGACGACAGCCGCCAGCATCACGGCCGGATGGCGATGCAAGGCGTCTTCCACCTCAATGGACGAAATGTTCTCTCCGCCCGAGATGATGACGTCTTTGCTGCGGTCCTTGATCTTGATGTAGCCGTCGGGGTACATCACCGCCAGGTCGCCGGTATGGAACCAGCCACCCGCAAAGGCATCTGCGGTGGCGGAAGGGTTCTTCAGATAGCCCTTCATCACCACGTTGCCGCGAAAGAAGATTTCACCCATGGTCTGGCCATCGGCAGGCACCGGCTCCATGGTCTCGGGATCCAGCACCGTCACGTCCTGCTGCAGTGGGTACGGCACGCCCTGGCGGCCATTCAGGCCAGAGCGCTCCTCAAGCGATAGCGAGGCCCACGAGGGCTGCTTGGCGCACACAGCGGCAGGGCCATACACCTCTGTCAGGCCATAGACATGCGTCAGCGCGATGCCTGCGGCTTCGCAACCTTCGATCACCGCGGCCGGTGGCGCAGCACCCGCAATCAGGCCGTTCACCGTGTGGGCAATGCCGTCGCGCAGCGCCACAGGCGCGTTGATCAGCATGCTGTACACAATTGGCGCACCGCACAGATGGGTGATGTGGTGCTCGCGGATCAGCGGGTAAATCAGCGCCGGGTCGATGCGGCGCAGGCAGACGCTGGTGCCTGCCACCAGCGCCATCGTCCAGGGAAAGCACCAGCCATTGCAGTGGAACATCGGGAGGGTCCACAGGTAGATCGCGTGATGCGGCAACTGCCACGAGATGATATTGCTGGCCGCGTTGAGGTAGGCACCCCGGTGATGGGTCACCACGCCTTTGGGGTTGCCCGTGGTGCCCGAGGTGTAGTTCAGCGCAATGGCATCCCACTCGTCATTTGGCAGCTTCCAGCCAAAGTCAGCATTGCCTTGCGCGATGAAGTCCTCGTAGCTGACTTCCCCCAGCGCCTTGCCAGCAGGGGCTTCGTCATCTTCAACCTCAATGACCAACGGGCGTTTATCGCCAACCATGGCCAGGGCCTTCTCCACCACGCCCGAAAACTCGCGGTCCGTCAGCAGCACTTTGGCCTCACCATGCTGCAGCATGAAGGCGATCGCCTCAGCATCCAGCCGGGTGTTCAGCGTGTTGAGCACCGCGCCTGACATCGGCACACCGAAGTGCGCCTCCAGCATCGCGGGGACGTTGGGCAGCATGACCGCCACGGTGTCGCCTTCACCGATACCGCGTGCCGTCAGTGCGCTGGCGAGCTTGCGGCTGCGGCTGTAGGTCTGTGCCCAGCTTTGCCGACGCGCGCCGTAAATCACGGCACAATGGTTTGGATAAACCTTGGCAGCACGTTCAATGAAGCTTAAGGGAGACAGGGCCACGAAGTTGGCAGCGTTTTTGTCCAAACCCAACTGGTAAGGATTAACATGGCTCATGAAGGTCACCTGGTTCAATCCGCCGCATGCCTGTAGCCGTATGCATCGCAGATCAGTGTTGTCTCGTGGGGGTGGATCATCGGCAAAGATGTTTTCAGGAGTCTTCAGGAAATGTGACGAATGATTGCAGGCGGTCTTCACCCCCATGTGCGCTCCTAGAATCCAGCGAATTGACGCATTCCAGTCCTGTCCGGGAGTCACTGTTGATTTCACCCACGCCCACTCAAATTTCAGCGCCAGCCATTGATGGCCTGAAGCGCTATCAGTCACTTCAGGCCAGCCTGGATCTGATCGACCAGGGCTACACCCTTATCGACGAAAACCTGAACATGGTGGCTTGGAATCTGCCGTTTCTCGCCTTGCTGGATTTCCCGATGGAAATGGCCTATGTTGGCGCACCGTTCGAGAGTTTTATCCGCTTCAACGCAGAACGTGGTGAATACGGCGATGGCGACCGAGAGCGCCAGGTTCACGAGCGCGTGAAGGCTGCCAGAGTATTCTCTTCCCACGACATGGAACGCACCCGGCCCAATGGAACCGTGCTGCGCGTGCGCGGCATGCCGATACCAGACCACGGCTTCGTCACACTCTACTCGGACGTGACTGTGCAGCGGCGCGCTGAGGCTCAAATCCAGCAGCACAACACCATGCTGGAAATCCGGGTGGTCGAGCGCACCGCCGAGTTGAGTACCCGCAATGAGCAGTTGCGCGAAGCGAATCTTGCCAACGAGCAGATCGCGTTATCGCTACGCCGCAGCGAGCAGCAGATGCGACTCATTACCGACTCGATCCCTGCGCTGGTGGGGTACTTTGGCAGTGACCGCACCTACCGTTATGTGAATCGCGGCTACAAAGACTGGTTCGGGCTGGACACGGCCGCACCGCAGTCTGTGAGCGCCCGGGATTTTCTAGGCCTTGATACTTACACCCGCATCAAACCCAACGTCACGCGGGCGCTGAATGGCGAGGCGGTCACGTTCGAGTACGACGTGCGCACCGTCAATGGCCGTAACCTGGTTGCACGCACGTCATTGATTCCCGAGATTGCCCCCGATGGTTCGGTGGCCGGCTGTTTTGAGTTGACGTTTGACATCACCGACCAGCGCCGCTCGCACGAGTTGATGGTTCAGGCGAAAAAAATGGATGCGCTGGGCCAGCTCACGGGCGGGCTGGCCCATGATTTCAACAACATCCTCACGGTGATCCTCGGAAATCTGACCGCGCTGGCAGATGAACCCACCGCCAAGCCCCACGTGCCCGAATTCATCAACCCGGCGATTGAGGCCGCGCGTCGCGTGTCCGACCTAATCAAGAACTTGCTGTCGTTTTCGCGCAAGCACCCGGTTAAGACCAGCGTGGTCGAGATCAACCAGATCGTTACAACGGTGACCGATCTGGTCAAGCGGTCTTTGCCAGACACCATCACGCTGCAAACCAGTCTCGCGCCGGTAGCGCTGGCAGCCCGACTGGATGCCAATCAGTTGCAAAATGCGCTGATCAACCTGATCCTCAACGCCCGTGATGCCACCGATGGGCGAGGCACTATCACCATCAGTTGCACCGCTGAATCGCTGAATCCGCAGCAAGCAGAAGTTCTCCATCTGCCCAGCGGCGCGTATGTGTGCGTGCAGGTGAGTGACAACGGCTGCGGCATGGATGCAGCGACCAAAGCGCGGGTGTTCGAGCCTTTTTTTACCACCAAAGGCACCGGCCAGGGTTCGGGCTTGGGCATGTCGATGGTTTACGGGTTTGCACGCCAGTCGGGCGGTACGGTCGACATCACGAGCGAGCCTGGCAGTGGCACCTGCATCACCCTGTGGCTGCCGTGCGAAAACGACCCGCAGGCCACATCAGCGCCGCCAGACGATGGCTTGCAACCCGCCAAGGCGCGGGCCGACCAAGACCTGGCGCTGCTGGTTGAAGATGACGCGAACGTGCGCAAGATCGTGCGCCGCCTGCTGCTTGACTTGGGCTTCGCCGTGCTGGAGGCTGAAACCGGGGCGGAGGCGCTGCGCATCGTGGACCAGACGCCTGGAATTCGGCTGCTGCTCTCAGACATCGTTATGCCAGGCGGCGTGGATGGACGCCAAGTGGCGCGGCATGCAATGCAGCGCGGGCAAATCCCCAAAATCATCTTGATGAGCGGCTATGCGCCCGATTCGCAGGACGTACCTGGCATTCCTTTGCTCGCAAAACCCTTCACCAAGGCGCAGCTGGCCGCCTTGATACTCGGGGTGACACTTTGACCGTGTCCGCTGCGTCTGACGCTGGCGCGCCGCGCCAGTTGATCTACGTGGTGGAAGACGATGAAGCGGTGGCGCGCCTGGTCAGTCGCTCGCTGGAAGAATTCGGCCATCCCGTCGAGTGTTTTCACAATGGCGCATCGGTGCTTCGGCGATTGCAGACCGAGCGGCCCGACCTGTGCGTGGTTGACCTGGGTTTGCCGGACATGGATGGCATTGAGCTGATCCGCCAAATTGGCAGCCTGACCTCTTGCGGCATTCTGATACTGACCGGGCGCGGCCACACCATTGACCGGGTCATGGGGCTGGAGCTGGGCGGTGACGACTACGTGGTCAAACCGTTTGAGCCCCGCGAGTTGGTGGCGCGCGTGCGAAGCATTCTGCGCCGCCGCGCTTCGTCCGCACAAACGGGGGCAGGCAACCTGCGGCGTTACGCCAGTTTCGCGGGCTGGACGCTCGATTGCGCTGCCAACAACCTGCAGTCCCCGGATGGCACGGAGCATGTTTTGGGCACCGCCGAAAACCAGGTGCTGAGGGCCTTTGTGGAGCGGCCCCACCAAATATTGACACGTGAACAACTGCTGAGCCAGCGTGACCTGTCACCCATGGACCGCAGCATTGATGTACGCATATCGCGCATCCGCCGCAAGATTGAAGCCGACCCGCAAAACCCCAAAATAATCAAGACGGTTTATGGGGCAGGCTACATGTTCACGGCAACAGTGACGTGGTCTTGAGCCTCGCGGCGCCGATTACAAACGCAGCGCTGAGATACTTCACAGATTACTCTTTTTACGATAGCATTCTATGCATATCATCCGGGAGCCAGAAGTCTTTTTTACTGATAATTTTCGAAAAATAGCTGTTTTGGCATAAAAATTAACTCATGGGTTAATTATTTCCACAAAACAAATACCCATACCTGAACGAAACGCAGCTCTCTTGACCACTATTGAACTCGCCTGCGCCGGCCAACTGCGCACCTCAATCTCGCAGCGCCTGAGTTCATTCGAGTTGTCGCCGCCGTTACCAGCAACGGCTGGCAGCACCTTTCTGCGTCGCGCCGCAGTCTGTGTGGCGATCATCGAAGAAGGGCACGGTGCCAATCTGGCCCATCTTCCCATCCACGAAAAGTGGAGCACCCAGGCGGCCTTGCTGTTGACCCGCCGCGCAGGCCACATGCGCAGCCACGCCGGCCAGTGGGCATTGCCCGGCGGTCGCATCGATGCGAGTGAAACGCCTGAAGAGGCGGCACTACGCGAGCTGCAAGAAGAAGTTGGCCTGCGACTCGACCAACATCACATCCTGGGGCGACTGGATGATTTTGTAACCCGGTCTGGCTATCAAATCACCCCGGTTGTGGTGTGGGCCGGCAGCGCCCAAGATCTGTCGCCCAATGAAGCCGAGGTGGCCAGCATTCACCGGATTTCAATGCTCGAATTCTTGCGAGCTGATGCACCCATGCTGGCGGTTGAGGCCCACAGCAGTCAGCCGGTGTTGCGAATGCCAGTGGGAAACAGCTGGATCGCAGCTCCCACAGCCGCCATCCTGTACCAGTTCCGCGAAGTCTGCCTGCTTGACCGCGTAACCCGTGTGGCGCATTTTGAGCAGCCGCATTTCGCCTGGAAATAGGCCGACGATCACGGTATTTCGTGAGCCTCGTAGATTGGGCCGCTGGCTTCCCGCCGCGATGTCAATTGCCCGAGCGCCACGGCCCACCCGAAAATGCGCACAAGCCTTGCCAGCAGCAGGTGTGGCAAGATGTCGGTATGAGTCAGACCTATGGCATGGAAGCACCGAGAAAGCACAGCGATACGCGGCGTCAGCCGTCGGCGCGCTACCTCGTCCTGATCGACTCTGGCGGCTACATGGTGGCGCGGATGTTTCTGGAAAGCCACGAGCAAGTCGCGGAATTCGATGCCGCCGTCGAAGAAGTCGCGGTGATGACGAAAGGCCTCACCCCAACAGCCGGTGCCCTTGGCCCTGAATGGGATTCGGCGTTGGCTGGGCACAGTATCGAGTAGCGCACCGGGGCTGCGGTCTATACGCTCGAGATCTAACACTGAAACGCCCGGTGCCATCGCTTGAAGGAGGTGCCTTACGGTGGACGGATGCTAAGGTGCTAAATCAAACATTTCTAGCTTTCAAATCCGCAGCGCCGCCGCCTGCATCCCACCCAGCAAAATCGCGCCAATCTGAAGCAAGATCAACAGCGCCAGCGGCGACAGGTCAATGCCGCCGACCAGCGGGATCACCTTGCGCAAAGGGGTCAACGGCGGTGCACACAGCCGCTCGATGATCGCGGTGAAGACAGAGCTGGTTTGCACCCAACTGAGCACCACGTAAACAATCAGCAGCCCGGTCATCGCGGAGAGCGCCAGCCGCACCACGCCGAAGAGGGCCAAGATCACCACCTGGCCTGCACTGGCCGCCATCGCGCCGATGACCCACAGAATCGAGAACTGCACCAGCTCCA
>JANOTO010000202.1:0-5644 GCA_031416395.1 Rhodoferax sp.
GCGCGCAACTAAACCCGCTTTGTTCATGGTGTCGCCCAGAGCCAGCGCGTTCATCACGGTGGCCAGCATGCCCATGTAGTCGGCGGTGGCACGATCCATCCCAACCGACCCGCCCGCGACGCCGCGAAATATGTTGCCGCCACCAATCACCACCGCCACCTCCACGCCCAGCCGAGTGACCTCGGCCACTTCATCCACCATTCTGACGATGGTGTCGCGGTTGATGCCAAACTGGTCATCGCCCATCAAGGCCTCACCGGACAGCTTGAGCAAAATTCGCTTGTAGGCTGGCTTGGCTGCGGGCATTGAGGACTCCTGTTGGGTGGGCGGGCAAAAAGTATGGGGATGTCAGGTTGTCGGTTTGGCGGCAGCCGCAACTGTTGCCGCGACTTCTGCTGCGAAATCGTCAACCTTTTTCTCAATGCCCTCACCCACCACAAACAAGGTGAAGGACTTGAGGGTGGTGTTGGCGGCTTTGAGCATTTGCTCGACCGTCAACTTGTCATTTTTAACAAACGCCTGGTTGAACAACGACACTTCTTTGAGAAACTTCTGCACTCCGCCTTCGACGCGCTTGGTGACGATTTCAGCAGACTGGACGGGTTTGCCAGCCGCCGTCGCAACGGCAGCATCTTCAGCCGCCTTGGCAACAGCCACCGAGCGTTCGCGTGCGACCAGCTCCGCAGGCACTTCCGCGCTGGAGAGGGCCACAGGCTTCATGGCGGCGACGTGCATGGCAACGTCTTTCGCGGCAGCTTCATCGCCCTCAAACTCAACCACCACGCCGATGCGCGTGCCGTGGAGATAAGAAGCCAACTTTGAGCCTGCGCCAAAACGCTTGAAGCGGCGAAAGCTCATGTTTTCGCCGATCTTGCCGATCAAGCCCTTACGAACATCCTCCAGCGTCGGGCCAAAACCATCTTGCGTATAAGGCAGTGCACCCAAAGCCGCAGCATCGGTCGGGTTGTGTTTGGCGATCAGCCCAGCCGCCGCATTGGCCATGGCCAGGAAGCTGTCGTTTTTGGTGACGAAATCGGTCTCGCAATTCACTTCAAGCAGTGCGCCCACGCCGTCTTCCATAGCGCTGGTCACAACGCCTTCTGCGGTGATGCGGCTGGCAGCTTTGCCGGCTTTGCTGCCGAGCTTGACGCGAAGAATTTCTTCTGCCTTGACCAAGTCGCCATCCGCTTCTGTGAGAGCGCGTTTGCACTCCATCATGGGAGCGTCTGTCTTGCCGCGCAGTTCGGCGACCATGCTTGCGGTGATTGCAGCCATTTTGATATTTCCTTAGTGATTTTGAGGTGGAGGTTTAGTGAATTTGAACCGATAAAAAAAGGGGCGATGAGCCCCTTTTTCAGTTGGGGAGGTGCTTTAGGCGGTAGCCTCGCTGACCTCGACAAATTCGTCGCTGGTTTCAGCCGCAACTGCTTTGACCACATCGTCCACCGCATTGGCGCGGCCTTCCAGAATCGCATCGGCAATGCCACGGGCATACAGGGTAACGGCTTTGGAAGAGTCATCGTTGCCTGGGATGACGTAGTCAATGCCCTCAGGCGAATGGTTGGAATCCACCACGCCGATTAAAGGGATGCCGAGCTTCTTGGCCTCAAGCACGGCGATTTTGTGGAAACCCACATCAATCACAAAAATAGCGTCAGGCAGGGCATTCATGTCCTGGATGCCGCCGATGTCTTTTTCCAGCTTGGCGATTTCGCGGGCAAACATGAGCTGCTCTTTCTTGCTCATCGCGTCAAGCCCAGCTTCTTGCTGAACTTTCATTTCTTTCAGGCGCTTGATCGAGGTTTTGACCGTCTTGAAATTGGTCAGCATGCCGCCAAGCCAACGCTGGTCAACATAGGGCACGCCCGCGCGCTGAGCCTCCATCGCGATCGTTTCGCGCGCCTGGCGCTTGGTGCCAACCATCAGCACCGTGCCACGGCGAGCGGTGAGTTGCTTCACAAACTTGGAGGCCTCCTGGAACATCGGCAGCGATTTTTCCAGGTTGATGATGTGGATCTTGTTGCGATGGCCGAAGATGAACGGGGCCATCTTGGGGTTCCAGAAACGCGTTTGATGGCCAAAATGGACACCGGCTTCCAGCATTTCGCGCATGGTGACTGACATAAGTTTTAACTCCAAAGGTTGGGTCTAAAATCCAGCCCGCTATTGGCAGCCTTGGTAGCGATGTACAGAATGACACATCACCGCCCAAAAGCCGCAACACCTTGATGGGACTGGTTTGCGATTACTTCCCAAGCGCCACAACCGTATCAGTGTTCGTGCTTGGCAAAGCCTGAGGATTATAGCATGCCCATGACCGAAATTTACGACCTGCACACCACGATCAAGCACCTTCAAGAGGGGAAATCATCCGCCCAAGCGGAACTCAAGCGCGCCATCGACATCGCCCAGTCGAGCGCCTGCCAGCATGTTTTTCTGAAAACAATGTTTCAGGAAGCCCTTGTGTGCACCGGGCGACAAGCGGGATCAGCATTGCAGGGCTTGGCCGTGTCGGTCAAAGACCTGTTTGACATGGCCGGACAGACCACCGCTGCGGGCTCCAAAGTTTTAGCCGAAGCGCCCAAAGCACTGCAGGACAGCCCTGCCGTTGCGCGGCTAAGGGCGGCAGGCGGCGTGGTCATCGGCCGCACCAATATGTCCGAGTTCGCCTTTTCAGGCGTGGGAGTCAATCCGCACTTTGGCACACCCGCAAATGCCGCATCGTCCATCGAGGCGCGTATTCCGGGTGGGTCATCGTCCGGCGCTGCCGTCTCGGTGGCCACGGGCGCTGCGTTCATTGGTCTGGGGTCGGATACCGGCGGCTCAATTCGCATTCCGGCAGCGCTCAACGGCATCGTCGGCTTCAAGAGCACAGCATCTCTCGTTCCGACTGAAGGGGCGGTACCGCTGTCAACGACGATGGACACCGTCTGCGCCTTGACCCGTTCGGTGCGCGACGCGATGCTGGCGCACGAGATTCTGGCGGCGAGGCGCATCACCCGCAGCCACTCACCCCTGGGAAGCTACCGCCTGGCGATGGTCAAACCCCTGATGCAGGATGACCTGGATGCCGGCGTATCCTCAGCATGGCAGCGAGCACTCAACCACCTTCGAGCCAGCGGCGCAAAGATTGACGAAATTGGCCTGCCAGAGCTTGACCAGTTGGCATCCATCAACGCCACGGGTGGCTTTTCCGCGGCTGAAAGTTATGCTTGGCACCACCCGCACATTCAACAGCACGCAAGCACATACGACCCGCGGGTGCTGGCACGCATTCAGCGCGGCGCGGGCATGAGCGCACAGGACTACATCAAGCTGACGCAGGCCAGATGGCAGTGGATCAAGCAGATGGAGCACGCCTTGCGCGGTTTTGACGCCGTGCTGTCACCTACCGTGCCCATCGTGGCACCGCTGATCGCGACCGTTGCGCCTGGACTGGAGCGGGACGAGGCATTCTTCAAAATCAACGCACTGCTGCTGCGTAACACCAGCGTCGTGAACATGCTGGATGGATGCGCCATCTCAATACCTTGCCACGTACCCGATGAACTCCCGGCGGGGCTGATGATCTGGGCACCGGCGATGGCCGATGACACTGTTCTGAACATCGCGCTTCAGGCTGAACACGCGCTGGGCAGACAATAGAGAAGTTTCAGGGAATCCATGAAAATTGCAGTCATCGGTGCCGGCATCATTGGCATCTCCACCGCCTACGAGTTGGCCAAAGATGGACACGAAGTCACCGTGTTTGAGCGGCGCAGCGCGGCCGCTGAAGAAACCAGCTTTGCCAATGCGGGGCTGATTGCGCCGGGCTACGTCACCCCATGGGCTGCGCCGGGCATGCCACTCAAGGTGCTGAAGCATTTGTTCAGCCGCCATGCACCCGTCAAGGTGTCTGCATCTCTTAGCGCCAGCGAAATGGCGTGGATTTGGCGCTGGTTCAAAGCCTGCAAGCAAGAGACCTACCTGATCAATCGCGCGCACTTGCAGCGCCTGGCTTTTTACAGCCGGACCCGCCTGCACGAAATCACCGCCGACCATCGGCTGGAGTATGACCGCAGTGACGGCTACCTGGTGCTGCTTCGCGCCCAAAGCGACCGGCAAATGATCGAAGCCAGCCTGCAGGTTTTGCGTGATGCCGGTGTGCCTTTCAACGAGCTTGGCATGCCCGGCGCACGGCAGATCGAGCCCGCATTGAACCTCGACACTTCGTTCTTCGGGGCCATTCATCTACCCGCAGATGAGGTGGGAAACTGCCGCCAGTTCGCCATGTTGCTGGCGGCCGAGGCTCGTCGGCTGGGCGCTCAATTCGCCTTTAACACCACGGTCACTCAGATCAACCATACCAAAGGCGCCGCGCTCCTGGAGGCAGGCGCGAAGGCTCCGCGCCGATTCGATGCCACGGTAATGTGCGCGGGCATGGCATCAGCGCAATTGCTGCAGCCGGTGGGCCTGCAGATACCGTTGGCAGCCGTGTATGGCTACTCCCTGAGCGCACCGATCCGCGAGTCGATGAACGCACCGCGCAGCGCCATCATGGACGAGCGCTACAAGGTTGCCATCTCGCGCCTGGGTAATCGCGTGCGCGTGGCGGGCGGTGCGGAAATGGGCGGCTCCCTCAACCAACACCGTGACGCATCGATTCAAACGCTCTACAAGGTTTTGCATGACTGGTTTCCGGGTGCGATCTCAAAATCGAGCAGTGTGCAAATCTGGAAAGGAGCCCGCCCAATGCTGCCCGATGGTCCACCGATCATTGGTGCCAGCGGTGTGCCAGGCCTGTGGCTGAACCTGGGGCACGGCTCCAGCGGTTGGGCGCTGAGTTGCGGCTCTGCGCGTGCGCTGGCGGATCAGATGGCGGGGCGAAACCCCGAGCTGGACATGACCGGGTTTGATATCACGCGGCTGCGAGCTTGAACCCGAACCTAATGATGTCATCAGCTATCGCTATAACCTCGCCTCAGTTGATACTGGGCGACCGCACCGTTAAACGAAACGCAGCCCAGCGAAGCGAAGCCCAACCCCTGTTCGACACGGTGGCAACGCGCCAGATCGAACACGCGACGCAAGTCATGCTGACTCCCCACGCGCTGATGCAACGTGCTGGTTTGTCTACCGCGCGACTGGCGCTGGCGCTGGCTCCGCACGCCAATACATTCTGGATCGCCTGTGGACCTGGAAACAATGGTGGCGACGGCCTGGAAGCCGCGATGCATCTCAAGCAATGGGGTAAATCCCCCGTGGTCACATGGCTTGGGGCTTCCGGTAAAGCGCCGGCAGACGCCGCGCTGTCCCACCGGCGCGCGCTTGACGTTGGCGTTAGTTTTGCCGACGCGCCACCCGCAGAATTTGACTTTTGCATTGATGCGTTGCTGGGGATCGGAGCGTCCTCAACGTCGCCTCCACGCGAGATTGAAGACCGCATGGCTGGGTGGATTGCTGTGATCAACGCGGCGCGCGCGCCGGTGTTGGCGGTTGATTTGCCGACAGGCTTGAACGCCGACACGGGCGATGCTGGCGCGGTGTACGTGCGGGCCAGCGCAACGCTCAGCCTGGTGACGCTCAAACCGGGTTTGTTCACCGCCCAAGGGCGCGATGCCAGTGGCGACATCTGGCTGGACACGCTGGGCACGCAAGACATCCG
>JANOTO010000203.1:0-2025 GCA_031416395.1 Rhodoferax sp.
TCCCGACGATCGCGTTCCAGTAGCGGTCAGTCTCTTCCTGATCTTCAGTCGCTATCTGAAAAAAGAAAGCCTCGCTTTGCTTGAACATCGCGCCGCCATTGAGGCCAAGACAGGCTACGCCAGCGACGGTGAACTCAACCGTCATCACATCGCCCTTTTTCCCGCCTGGGCTGTCGCTTGGAGCGTGGTGAACTGCCCCAACCACGCTCTCGGGAAAGGTCTTGGCGTAGAACTGCGCAGCGGCCTCCGCGTCCTTGTTGTAGCAGAGACAAATCGTGTTTTTTGCAATGGTTGGTTTCCTCCTTTTCTGCGGCAGTGTTTTTTGCATGGCTTGCTTGTGCTCGGGGATGGCTTTTACTCTTGGTTTGGTCATGGTCATTCCTTGTTTAAAAGTGTTGTGGAAATTGTCGTGTGCTGCAAGATCACATCGCTCCACCTGCACGACGACTGGGAGGGCGTCAAATCGACAAACTTGGGCAGAGGAGTTGCCAACAAGACGTCTCTGCATTTGTCAAAGCTTAGTGACATTGAGCGGGAGGGTCTGTGCGGCACCGTACAAAAGCAGCGTTTCACAGCCAAGGTAAGTGTCGGGTAGCGACCGTGGCTGTCCACCTTGCCCTTTTGGCATCAAAATCCCGGAAAGTCCGGTCTTTTGGAGATAAAGGTACCTCTAGCCCCCTTCAAGCATGCTTAGATAGCTACTATTTCAGAAGTATTGAGGAAATTTGTACAGCCCTTGGCACCGAGCTACTTCTTCGATCAGCGTCCGCAACTCACCAAAGGCTCTTGCCGTCAATCACCTGCATCCGCGCAGTCGCTTCGTCGAAGTGGTCAAGCACGCGTGCGCTGGCGCCGATACGCCGGGTCTTGCCATCCCAGCTTTTGTCGGGCTTGAAATCGGGGCTGTCGCTGAAGGGGCCGCAGTCGTTGATTTCAAACTCAACTTCGCCGCAGTGTCAGCTTCCGTGAATTGTCATGGGGATCTCGTTCAATCTGCTTTGAGTTAGCTTCATCATCTGCAATGCAGGGCGCGGTGTCAGTCAGACAGGAAGCCGAAGCGATGTCAGCGCCCGACTCACGGCCGGTGGCCAAGCCAAACTATGTGCGGTAGCGAGCAGACGGCTGAGTACGGTACGCGTAACTTGCGGCCCATCAACCACAACTTCGAGGTATTGGTATAGGTGATGCGCGACGGATCGGCGCTGGTGCCAGACGACGTCAACGGTGCCATCTACCGGGTTGCGCGGGAGCGCTGATGGCGCTGAAAATCGTTTCGGTGATGCTGCGGGCTAAGGTCGGCCACGAGCCGCGCTTTCAGCTCGCGTGAATGCCGTTTAACAGCGCTATCAGCCTGGCCGGGTCCACCGGCTTTTCAAGGTGGTGGTCAAAACCTGACGCCTTCGATCTTTCACGGTCTTGCGGCTGGCCGTAACCGGTCAGCGCAATCAAGGTGGCCCCGGCGGTTGCGGGCGTGGCACGAAGCCTTCGGGCCAATTCATACCCATCCATGCCGGGCAAGCCAATGTCCAGCAGAAAAGCTTTGGGTGGATTTGGCAAGCCAGCCAGGGCGGTGGCCAGTGCTTGTTCAGCCGAGTGGGCCACTGAAACCGTATGGCCATCCATCTCCAACAACATCGCCACTGTAGTTGCGGCATCGACGTTGTCATCGACCACCATGATGCGCATCGTCGGCAGAGTGGTGGGGCCGACCGAGGCGTGTGAAGCGAGGGTTTTTGATTGCGCCGGGTCTTTAAGCAGAGGCAGGCAAACCGTAAATTCACTACCCGAGCCAATGCCCGCGCTCTTCGCCATGACCGTGCCACCGTGCAGCGCGACCAGATTTTTGACCAGCGACAAGCCCAAACCGAGGCCTCCCTGTACGCGATCAGAAGTGCGCTCTGCCTGCGTAAAAATATCGAATATATAAGGCAGCAGTTCCTGGCTCATGCCGATGCCGTTGTCAATTATCGTCACTTGCGCGTGTTTCTCCGTGGCGGTTAATTCCAGCACAATTTTCCCGCCTGC
>JANOTO010000204.1:0-2886 GCA_031416395.1 Rhodoferax sp.
AGCGCCGCCCACTCCAGCCAGATCGGTTCAACAAGCGTTGCCCGCAGGTGTGGCGCGCGATGACCGAGTGGGTGACTGCCCAGGTTTTTCAGCATCGCCAAAGCATAGCGGCGGGCCTGTTGCAATTTGAGAAATAGTCCGCTGCCGCGCGAACAACCAGGGTTTTACCTAATGCGGAAAAAGACGATTGCTTTGAAAAAAATTAACCTGGAGGTTAATTTTTCATCGAAATTCACTGAGAATTGACAACATGTGAATGAAAAAGACCTCTAGCTCTCGTATTAATTACATATATTGCTATTTATTATATAGCATTTACTTTGTGAGTCGTTTGATTTACCTGTGCTCGATCTTCGGCAAACAAGCCTAGAACAACCAGCGGGCAGTCTGGCCCGCGCGCGCAGCTCAGTTCCAGCCCGCATCCACCTTGAACTCCTGCGCGGTACACATGGCGCCATCGTCGGAGGCCAAAAATAATGCCATGCGCGCCACGTCAATGGCTTGCAGTTTGTCGGGCAGGCACTGGTTGCGCTTGATGGCTTCTTCGCCGTCGGCGTTGAGCCAGAGTTTGATTTGCCGCTCGGTCATCACCCAGCCGGGAGAAATCGTGTTGACGCGAATGCGATGTGGCCCCAGGCTGCCCGCCAGCCCGCGCGTCAGGCCGTTGACCGACGCTTTGGCAATCGCATACAGCGGGAACTCACTGCCCTTGGTCTGCCAGCCGGTCGAGCCAAAATTGATGATTGAGCCGCCGCCCAGGCGCTTCATGCCAGGCACCAGCGCCTGAATCGCAAAAAAAGCAGGTCGCTGGTTGACGGCCATGCGCTCTTCCCAATAGTCGGGGGTCACGGCCTCCAGCGTGTGGCGGTCATCGCGCGCCACGTTGTTGATCAGGGTGAAGAAGTCGCCCACCTCGGCGATGGCCGACTGCATTGCCGCTTGCAGCGCGCCGACATCACGCACATCACAAAGCCGCCACCAGGGTTTGAGGTGCCCTGCCGCAGCGATTTTTTGCACCAGCGCCTCGCTGTCAGGCTGGGCGAAATCCACAAACGCCACCTGCGCGCCTTGCTCGGCAAAGGCCTCCACCATCGCCGCACCCAGGCCAGAGCCGCCTCCGGTAATGAAGACGCGCATGCCGCGCAAGCTGGGGAATTGCGCCCATTGACGGGGTTGCAGAGTTGAATCGGTTGAAGGCATGGTGGGCAGACTCATTGAGAGGAACGCAAAAAAAGGCGGCTACTTCTTGGGCAGCACAAACGGCTTGATGTCACCGCAGGCCGATCCGAGCCACTTGCCTGCGCCTTCCATTTCCATCCGCTCGGGCTTGCCGGTGGCGCTGGAGTTGATAGTCATCTTCATGGTGTAGGCATCCGGGCTGATCATCGTGGCCTGGCCCTCGCCGCTGCTCGGTGGCTTGGTGCAGGTGAAGGACATCTTCCAGGAGTTACCTACGCGCGGCGATTGAGTGTGGGTGCAGCCGGGTTGCTGTGGAGCCGTCTGATTTTGGTCAATCATCTCCTGGGTCATGCACATCTTGACCGTCACCTCACCCGGTTTGGCTGCGCCGCCACCCGCTCCCAAATCAATATTGACACCTTGCTTGGCCATCATCTCCTGCATTTGTTTGCGCTGCTGCGGTGTCATCTTGGCCATTTGATCCTGCATGGCGGCCATGGCATTGTTCATTTCGGCCGAGCCCGATTTCATCTTTTGGGTGATCTCCCACAGTCCGGGTTTCATGGTTTGCGCATTGGCGCTGAATGCGCAAAACAGCAGGCTGGTGACGGTGGTCAAACGAAATAATCTCATGGCATTTCCTCAGTGAAATTGGTCTGACTCAAATTGTCGCGAAATTGTACTGATCGTCAATCGACAGTCAATCCACTTTGCGAGAGGCCCACCACACCAGCAACAGCGCCGGCACGCCCAGCAAGGCCGTGGCATTGAAGAAGTTGATGTAGCCGTAGGCATCAACAAATTTACCCGAGTAACCCGCCAGAAACTTCGGTAACAGCAACATCATGGAGCTGAACAGCGCGTACTGCGTGGCCGAGTAGCTCACATTGGTGAGCCCCGACAAATAGGCGATGAATGCCGCCGACGCGATGCCGCTGGACAAGTTGTCTGCCGAGATGACCCAGACCAGCGCCGTCACGTCATGCCCGTGCGAGGCGAGCCAGGCAAACAGCAGGTTGGTGGCGGCGCTCAAAGCAGCGCCCAGCATCAAGATGCGCATCACACCAAACCGCATCGACAGCACGCCGCCGATGAAGGCCCCCAGCAGCGTCATGATCACGCCAAACACCTTGGTCACGGCGGCGACTTCGTCTTTGGTGTAGCCCATGTCGACGTAAAACGGGTTGGCCATGATGCCCATCACCACATCGCTGATGCGGTAGATGGCGATCAACGCCAGGATCAGCACGGCCTTGGATTGGTAGCGGCGCAGAAAGTCCGCAAACGGCTCGATCAGTGCGCCTTGCAGCCAGTCCGCCAGGTTTTTAGCGGGCGTGAGCACGCGCGAAGCGGGCTCGGGCGACAGCAGCACCGTGACCATGCCCACCAGCATTGATGCGGCCATCACCAGGTACGCGGTCTGCCACGCGGCGTGCTGGTAATTGGCCACGCTGGCAACCTCCGCACGCGCGGCAATCCACAACACACCGGCCCCGGCCCAAATCATCGCCAGGCGGTAGCCGGTCTGGTAAGAGGCAGCCAACGCGGCCTGACGCTCGACGTTCGCCGATTCAATGCGGTACGCATCCAGCGCGATATCTTGCGTGGCCGAACCAAACGCCACCGCCAACGCACCCCACACTACGGGGGCCAACGCAATCTTGGGGTCGTTGAACGACATCGCCACCAGCCCCACCATGATGCAGA
>JANOTO010000205.1:0-1537 GCA_031416395.1 Rhodoferax sp.
GGTGGGGTCCAGGATGCCCATTTCGATCATGTCGCCATAGGTGTCATTGGCTGCGTTAAAGCCATAGTTGCCTTTGCCAGCCATGACAGCGGCCACAACCACTGAAGCTTCGCCACCAGCGTTGTAAACGATCTCGCGCAGAGGCGCTTCAATCGCTTTCAACACCAGCTTGATGCCGGCTTCTTGATCGGGGTTGTCGCCTTTGATGACGCCCGCCGATTGCTTTGCGCGCAGGAATGCCACGCCGCCGCCAGCCACAATGCCTTCTTCCACCGCAGCACGGGTAGCGTGCAGGGCGTCTTCCACGCGGGCTTTTTTCTCTTTCATCTCGACTTCGGTGGCAGCGCCCACCTTGATCACAGCAACACCGCCTGCCAATTTGGCAACGTGTTCTTGCAGCTTTTCTTTGTCGTAATCGCTGGTGGCTTCTTCGATCTGCACGCGCACTTGTTTGACACGGGCTTCGATGTCAGCCGCAGCACCGGCACCGTCAATAATGATGGTGTTTTCTTTGCTGACTTCGATGCGTTTGGCGGAGCCCAGGTCGGCCAGCGTCACTTTTTCCAGCGTCATGCCGACTTCTTCAGCGATGACTTTGCCGCCCGTGAGGATGGCGATGTCTTCGAGCATGGCTTTGCGGCGATCACCGAAACCAGGGGCCTTGACAGCCACAACCTTCAAAATGCCACGGATGGTGTTGACCACCAAGGTTGCCAGCGCTTCGCCTTCGACATCTTCAGAGATGATGAGCAATGGACGGCCCGACTTGGCAACTTGCTCCAGCGTGGGCAGCAGGTCGCGGATGTTGCTGATCTTCTTGTCGTACAGCAGCACAAACGGGTTTTCCAGCAACGCGGCTTGCTTCTCGGGGTTGTTGATGAAGTACGGCGACAGGTAGCCGCGGTCGAACTGCATGCCTTCGACCACTTCAAGCTCGGACTCCAGCGATTTGCCGTCTTCCACGGTAATCACGCCTTCTTTGCCGACTTTGTCCATCGCATCCGCAATGATCTTGCCGATGGTTTCGTCGCTGTTGGCCGAGATAGAGCCGACTTGGGCGATTTCTTTGGACGTGGTGGTGGCTTTCGATGCTTTCTTCAGCTCGGCGACCAAAGCCGTGACGGCCTTGTCGATACCGCGCTTCAGGTCCATCGGGTTCATGCCAGCGGCCACGTATTTCATGCCTTCGTGCACGATGGCTTGAGCCAGCACGGTAGCCGTGGTGGTGCCGTCGCCAGCGATGTCGCTGGTCTTCGATGCCACTTCCTTGACCATCTGCGCACCCATGTTTTGCAGCTTGTCTTTGAGTTCGATTTCTTTGGCGACGGATACGCCGTCTTTGGTGACCGTTGGCGCGCCGAATGAGCGCTCCAGCACCACGTTGCGGCCCTTAGGACCGAGGGTGACTTTGACTGCGTTGGCCAGGATGTTGACACCCTCGACCATGCGTGCGCGGGCTTCGCCGCCGAAAATTACGTCTTTTGCTGCCATTTAGAACTCCAGATTCAGTTAGTTAAGGGGGTTGGGGGGAGAATTA
>JANOTO010000206.1:0-5244 GCA_031416395.1 Rhodoferax sp.
CGATCAGCACAGCGCAGACTGCTAAAACTGTGGCGAGCAGGTGCGCTTCATTCGATTCTTTGAATGTCGATTCCCAGGCGCTCGCACGTAGCGCCAACAGCGCTGCCGTGGGTGCCAAAAACCACCACCACGGAAACGGCCGATAACGTGAGTCCAGCAGCAGCACCAAGGAGGCGGTGGACGCGGCAAAAAGCACCACGAGACGGATCAGGTCATGGGTCTTGGTGAGTTTGGGCAAAAATGCCACCAGCGTGGCTGCGGTGCTGATAGCCGCCAGCAACGCGCTCAGGGCCTGCTCAAGCGGGCTTCTGTCCCATTGCTGCATCATCAGCCATTGCACGGGAACCAGCGCACCCAGCAGCCCACCCGCGAGCACGAGGGGCGTAGCGCGCACGCGGGCCAGCACGGCCAGGATCATGCCCACCGCGCCACCGATCAATCCAGCCAGCGGCCCACGCCACCACCGCGCATCTTCTACCACGCTGCCACGTAAAACCACGCGCGGATGGCCCATTGCGTCAAACAGACCCCAGTAGCCGCCCATGGCACCTTCAAAAGAGCGCTTCCAAGGTTGGTCAAAGCCCTCAATCAGGTTGTAGTTCAGCGTCCTGCCGCGAGCCAGCAGTTCACTAACGAATTGGCTTTGCTCAACACCCCCTGGCACGGCGCCTGCACGCTGCCGCCCGGCGGCGGGCCAGCCGGTTTCTCCCACCCAAATGGGCTTGCCTGCAAACTGCTGCTGCACCTTGGCGGCGATGTTGAGGACGTGCGTTACCGCGTCGCTAACCGCCACTGGGTCGTCTTCCCAATACGGCAGGATGTGGATGGTGACGACATCGACATGCTGCTCAAGTGTCGAATTGCGCAGCCAGAACTCCCACACGTCGGCATACGTCACCGGCACGGGTGAATGCTGGCGCGCGTACGCGAGAGCCTTGGCCAGGGCGTCGGCTGACAGTTCGCGGCGCAGCAGCACTTCGTTGCCCACCACCAGCAGGTCCACCACATCCTTGTATTGACGGGCCAGCGCGATGCCACGCTCAAGCTCCAGCCGGTTTTGCGCCTCATCACGTGCCAGCCAGATGCCCAGCTTCATCCGCATTCCGAGCTTTTGCACCACGGCGGGCACGGCATCCAGCCCCTGCGACAGGCCATAGGTGCGAATGCAGTGGGTGCGGGTTTTGAGGATGCGCAAGTCCACTTCAATCTGCGCTGGCGTCACGTTGGCTGCCGGGTTGAAGGGGTTGACATCCCCAAGTCCCTCCCTCAAACGAAAGGGCGAATAGGACACGCACGGTAGCATTTGTGACGCGGTCGGCACGAAGTCCGCACGTTTGTCCAGCGAAGATGGAATTGCCCGTGCAAACCACCACCCGAGCACGATAGCCAAGGCAAAAGCCTGAATCAACAGCGAAAATCGGTAACGATCTTGGGCGATTCGTAAGAGCAAGTGCTTTGGGGATTGGAGTTGCATGGAACTTGCAACGAGGGTATTTGTCCAACGAAGTGTAAGGTAATGACTTCTGCCACAGACTATCCTTAACGCCGAAAACCCATTCCTGTCTTCCTGCCTTCCTGCCTTAGTCTATTTTGAAACCCCTGTCGTCCGCCATCGCCCCTGAGAAGTACCGCAGATTTTCGGCGGCCGTTTTGCTTGCGGCGGTGATGGCGCTGGCCAACTATCTGTTTTGGTCAAGCCTGGGCTCAACTCCGCCCGCGCCAGACGTGCAAGCCCGCGTGAACGGCTTGACCTACGCGCCGTTTGGCCGCGACGATGCACCCTGGGTGCGCGAAGTACCCGCCAATGCGTTGATCACCGCCGATTTGAAGCAGTTGGCCACCGTCACCAGCCACATCCGCACCTACAGCGCAGCCCAGTTCCCCGAGCTGCCCGCCATCGCCGCGCAAAACGGCCTGCGCGTGACCCAGGGGGCCTGGCTCAATGGCGACGTTGACAATAACGACCGCGAAATTGCGGCGGCATTGCAAACCGCGCGCACGCACAAAAACATTACCCGTCTGATTGTCGGCAACGAAACCCTGCTCAAAGAGAATTTGACGCCCGCCGCGCTGATCAAATACCTCAAGCGTGTGCGCCAGGCCACCCGCCTGCCAGTCTCCACCGCTGAGCCGTGGCACGTTTGGCTCAAATACCCGCAGCTTGCAGATCAGGTGGACTTCATCACGGTCCACCTGCTGCCCTACTGGGAGGGTGTGGGCGTGGATACGGCGGTGGACGAGTCGCTCCAGCGGCTGGCGTGGGTGCGCGAGCGCCATCCCGGCAAAGAGATCGTCATTGGCGAAGTCGGCTACCCGAGCAGTGGCGACACGATCAAGCGCGCACTGGCGAGCCCGGCGGCGCAGGCCGCGTTTGTGCGCCAGTTCATCTCACGGGCAGCGAATGAGCGGCTGGATTACTTTTTGATCGAAGCCTTCGATCAACCCTGGAAGCTGAATGAAGAAGGCCGTGCAGGCGCTTACTGGGGCCTATTTGACGCCGCGCGGGCACCCAAGTTTGCGTTCACCGGCCCAGTCGAGCCTGATCCGTATTGGCGCGTCAAAGCGTGGGGCTCGTCGATTGCAGGCTTTGTTTTGCTGAGCTTCTTCTTGAGCCGTCTGACCAGCCTGCGCCCGCTGGCCCGCGTCGCCTTCGCCGCCACAGCGCAGGCCGTGCTGGCTCTGGCCACCGCGGTCATCACGCTGCCGCTGTTGCACTACATGGCTGCGGGCGATTGGGTGATGCTGGCGCTGCTCATTCCCACCTCCGCCGTGATGGTGGCGATCTTGCTGGCCCACCTGTTTGAATTCGTCGAGCTGTTTTGGGACGGCAGCTTGAGGCGGCGCTTTGTTCCACAACCGCTCGCCGATGGTGCGCAACAGCCCTTCGTCTCCATCCACTTGGCCTGCTGCAACGAGCCGCCTGAGATGGTGATCGCAACACTCAAAAGCCTGCAAGCGCTTGATTACAAAGCGTTTGAAGTCATCGTGGTGGACAACAATACGGCCGATGAAACGCTGTGGACGCCGGTTCGCGATTTCGTCGCCACCCTGCCGCCACACTTCCGCTTTTTTCATTTGCCCACCTGGCCCGGTTTCAAAGCCGGTGCGCTTAATTTTGCGTTGACTAAAACTGATGTGCGCGCGCAAGTCGTGGGCGTGGTGGATGCCGATTACGTCGTCAAGCCCGAATGGCTGCGCAGCTTGGTCAGATATTTTGACGACACCCAGGTTGGCGTGGTGCAGGCACCGCAAGCGCATCGCGACTGGGGTGCCACCGTGTTCAGGAAGATGATGAACTGGGAGTACGACGGCTTCTTTCGCATTGGCATGCACCACCGCAACGAGCGTGACGCCATCATCCAGCATGGCACGATGACGCTGATTCGCACCACATCGCTGCGCCAGCACGGTCAATGGTCTGAGTGGTGTCTGTGTGAAGACGCCGAGCTGGGCCTGCGGTTGATGCAGCAGGATTTGCGCACGGTCTATGTCGATGCGGTGATGGGCGAGGGCCTGACGCCCGACAGCTTTCTGGCCTTCAAAAAGCAACGCAGGCGCTGGGCGCAGGGCGGCATGCAAATCTGCAAGGCGCATTGGCGCGCGCTGTTGGGGCGGGGTGCGAAGTCGCCACAACATGGTTTGACCTTGGGTCAGCGATACCACTTTTTAGCGGGATGGTTGCCTTGGATAGGCGATGCCTTGCATTTGATTTTTGTGGGCGCGGCCCTGGTGTGGACGGCAGGCGTGATTGCGCTACCCCAGTATTTCTCGCTGCCTGTGGCGCTCTTCATGCTGCCTTTGGCGATGTTTTGCGCGGCCAAGCTGGTGATTGGCCCGCTGCTGTATTGGCGGCGGGTGCCTTGCTCAGCGGGCAGCATTGTGGGCGCGTCTGTTGCGGGCATGGGGCTGTCGCACGCTATTGCTCGCGGCGTGTTGTCTGGCCTGTTTACCAAGGCGGGAGTTTTTCAGATAACCGCCAAAGGTGGGCACGCAGCGCAGCCCAGCGCGTGGGCCGCCGCAGTGCGGGAGGAAATGCTGTTGCTGCTCGCGCTCGTGGTCGCCATCGCCGCTGTAGCGCTCACCCGCAAGGCAGACCACAACGAGTCACTGCTGTGGATGCTGATGCTGGCGCTGCAAGCCTTGCCTTACCTCGCCGCACTGGCCTGTGCGGTGGCTGCATCATTGCCGCAGCGGCGCGTGTTGGTGGCCAAAGAGTCAGTTGCGCTGAGCCCCCGGCTTGCCCGCCTCGACCCCAAAACTGGCGGCGGTCGATAGCGTTGACTCGAGCACCCGCGCGTTGTCAATCACGCGCAGATGCGCCGTGGCGCGCAGGCCATCCACCTCCAACACGGTGTAGCCGCGCTGGTCGCTTTTGCCAAATTTGATGTGCGGGTTGTAGCTCATGATGCGATCCGTCGCCCCCTGGGGCCAGCTCGGGCTGCTGATGGAGGTGCCCACGATCTCGGTGGCAAGAATTTTGGCCTTGGGGTCATCAAAATCACCCACCAGATTGTTGATGTAGGTGGCGTGTACGTCGCCCCCCAGCGAGATCACGTTTTTCTTCTGCGCCCACACCTGAAGCGCCCGCGCGCGCGCCTGCGGGTAGCCATCCCAACTGTCGTTCCAAAAACCTTCGGCGGTGGCCTGCGGCTCGGGTGAACGCATTGCTGGCGTGCGCATCTGCGACATCATCGATTGCTGGCCGACGATTTCAAAGCCCGCATTACTTCGCTGCATGCCTTGCGCCAACCAAGTCTCCTGCGCGGCACCGAGCAGGCTTGATGCGGTGCTGAGCCGCTCGGGGCAGGTCTTGTCAAACACCGTGCGCGAGCCGCCTTGGTCTGCGGGTGTGCAGATCTGGTAATCACGGTGCTGGCGTGCATCCAGCACATGCAGATTCGCAGTTTGGCCCCAGGCGTAGCGGCGGTACATCTGCGCGTTGGGGCCGATGGGCAATTGCGCTTTTCGCAGCGGCATGTGCTCCCAATAGGCGCGGTACGCCGCTGCGCGTTTCTTCAAAAAATCCTCACCCCGGCCCGAGGCGGCACGGTCATCCGCGTAGTCGTTTTCCACCTCGTGGTCGTCCCAGGTCACGATCCAGGCGAAGGCGGCATGGGCCGCTTGCAAATCGACATCGGACTTGTACAGCGCATAGCGCGCGCGGTA
Source organism: Rhodoferax sp. (assembly GCA_031416395.1). Lineage (GTDB taxonomy): Bacteria > Pseudomonadota > Gammaproteobacteria > Burkholderiales > Burkholderiaceae_C > JANYCG01. The sequence goes on from JANOTO010000206.1 coordinate 5,167, forward strand.
CTCGTCCAGCGTGCGACAGGTGGGGCTGTTGTGCTGGCGCGTGCGGTTGGGGGTGGGGCCGTACTCATAGATGTAGTC
>JANOTO010000207.1:0-3240 GCA_031416395.1 Rhodoferax sp.
TACAAGGAAGCAGGCGTCTCAGCAACCCTTGGCGCCAGTCTCACCGCACTGGTGTCTGATGCGGCCACCGCCCACGTCGAGTGGTCACATGGCAGTGAGCCTGATTTGTTAAGCCGTGCGTTGGCACAACACGGTACGACCGCAACGCGCAATCGCTTCGTGGGTGGTTTGACTTACACCACCGCCAGCAAGTTATCCATCACCGCAGAGTACCAGTACAACGGCTTTGCACTGGGTCAGGGGGATTGGGCCGCACTGGGCGCGGCATCGGCGCAGCGCCAGATTGCTTATATGGTTGAGGCGCAGCGGCGGCAAGAGCCGGTTCCCCGAGAAGCCTATTTGCTTTACGTGACCCAAAAGAGCTTAGGCCTCAAGAATCTGGACTTGACGGCTTTCCTGAGGGTGAATGCGGGTGATCAGAGCCAGCTTGTATGGGCCGAGCTGCGCCACCACTGGCCCAAGTTTGATCTCGCGTTTCAAATCCAACAGCACATTGGCAACCCAACGAGTGAGTTTGGAATCTTGCCGGATCGTACCGTCATGCAGATCTTGGGAACCTACTTCTTTTAGCGGGCGAGTCATGGCCAGCGCACTCTCGATTTGCATGGTGTCTGACGATTTTTTGCCGGTGATGACTGGCGTCGGTGTTCACCTCAAGCTGATCACGCCAGAGCTGGTTCGCCGCGGGCACAAAGTCTGTGTCATCACCACCCGGCGCAAAGGCGAGCCTGAGGTCGATCAGTGGCACGGCGTTACGATCTACCGCGTATTTACCTTGAAGGCGTATGGCTTCTACCAGGCCTTGCCGAGCCAGGCAACCATTCGTTCCATCGTGAGCCGCGTCAAGCCCGATTTGGTGCATCACCATTACGCGGGCTTCATGATGCGCCAGGTCTGTGTGGTTGCACAGGCGCGCAAGCTACCGCAGATATCAACCTACCATTTCAGCGCCGAAGTGCTGACCCAGCCGTTGCCAATGCGCCCCTTTCGCGGCTTGATCCACCGCTTGATGGTGAGCTTCAACAATCGATTTGATATGGTGATTGCGCCGTCAGAAAATCTGGCGCTGCAAATTGCGCAAGAAGGCATCAAAACACCGATTCGCTACATTTCCAACCCGGTGTTTGCGCACGGCTCAGACGCTGTGCCGGCTGAGCGCTCTGCAGGTTTCGTGGTTTTGTACGCCGGGCGTCTGGGTGCCGAAAAGAATATTGGCTACCTCGTCAAGGCATTTGCCGCTATCGCCAAAGACGTGCCAGATGCCCTGCTGTGGATCGCTGGAAGAGGCCCGGAAGGTGCTGCACTGGAGGCCCTGTGCACTCGACTTGGTATCAATGACCAGGTCAGATTCTTGGGCTTTCTTGACCATCCAACGCTTGCCCGTTACTTTGCCGGCTGTGATGTTTTTGTCTTGCCGTCACTCCAGGAGGCCCAGCCGCTTGTTGCCATGGAGGCGATGTGTTTTGGTCGACCCATCATTGTTACCAGCGCCATTGTGGCCGCCCGAGAAATGGTGGAGCCCGGTGTCAATGGCTTTATTGTTGACCCCAACTCCGTGGATGATTTGGCTCAAAAACTCAAACTGTTGGCAGATGATCCGGCGCAGCGCGCCAACCTCGGCAAGGCCTCCCTACAACGTGCAGAGGCCTACAAACCGGAGCTGGTGATGGACTCCCTCGAATTAGCGTACCAAGACTTGCTAAACCAAGCCGGGCATGGATAGGCCTGCGGTGCCAACATCGACCGTATTGTTGAAGAAGACAATGGGCCAACGCTGGTGCTCCACCCGTTCTCGAAGACCTGGCATGGTTACCCACCCAGCGTGCCAGCGAACTGACGCGTCAGAGCTTGTCCAGTATTAAGTGAACCCGTGGTGCGAGCCCAAAAAAATGCTAACCCGTTCTAACTACCTCGACAACTTAACATCATTGCGGGGTATCACCGCTTTACTCGTTGCGGTGTATCACTTTGAAGGCTTGATGCTTCGATTTGTGCCTCAGGCAAGCAGCATGTTTTTCGCTAAATGCTACTTGATGGTGGACATATTTTTTCTGATGAGTGGTTTCATCATCACCCACGTTTACGACCCGCGTTTCCAGCAACAAGTAGCGGCACCTCAATACAAAAAATTCATCATCGCAAGGTTCGCACGCATCTACCCCATGCATTTGTTTGTGCTGCTGATCGTCTTGATTTCGTTCGTGGCAGCGGGTTCGCCCTCAAGCCCGATACAAAACCCCAATGCAATAGTGTCGAATCTGTTGTTGGTTCATTCGCTTGGAATTCACGATACCTTCACCTGGAATGTCCCTTCATGGAGTATCAGTGCTGAGTGGTGGTGCTATGTCCTGTTTCCATTCTTGATCGTGTTCTTGAACCGGATGAAGGGTTTTGCAATGGGGTGTTTGTTTGTTTTATCAGTTCTGATTTATCTGAGCATCATGTACTGGCTGCCCCGAGTTTCTGAAACTGGTTTGCCTCTGGCAGTGGCCGTACACGATTTGAATGTGAGCTTCGACTACGGATTTATTCGCGGTCTAGCCGGATTTACTTTAGGCATATTGCTCTATAAGTTTTACAAAACACCTGTCAGCAAGCAGTTGTTCAGCAGCGATTGGCTGCTTGCTCTGCTGATCACCGCCGCAGTTTTGTGCATGCACTTTGCGGTGCCTGATATTGTGAACATTCCCTTGTTTGCAGGTATCGTCATCTGCGCCGCCTGCAATGACGGCATCATTCACAAAATTCTCGATGGGCGCGTGTTGAAGTACCTGGGTGACATCTCGTACTCGATCTACATGCTGCATGTGGTCGTGATATTCACCATCCTCGAAATACTCAAAGCGCTTGACGTTACTTTGTCGACAGCCTCCGCCGCGAACTTTCCATTTTGGCCCGGTTTGCTTGCCTGCTTGGGTTTTTTGGGGGTTGTGATTGCCCTGTCAGCTTTGACCTATGAGTGGGTTGAAAAACCATGCCGAGATTTCATCAACCGCTGGGCATCGCGCCCAGATCCAGGCTCCAAATCATTCGTGAAGTAGGCGCACCGACGATTGAACCCAGGCGCTTCAGGCGCGAATGCAATATCAACTTTTCTTTGCAATGAAGATCATCGATGCGCCGTGGGGGTGTGTTTGATGCTCCTGAATCACCTCAATCTGCTCGAAGCCGACCGCCCTGAATGCGCGCAGCATGTCCTCACGGCCAAGCCAACTCGCGACCGGTTTGTTGCCGCCCCAG
>JANOTO010000208.1:0-9349 GCA_031416395.1 Rhodoferax sp.
GGTGCCATGCCGTTTGTGCCGCCGCTGCCGGGCATCAATGATGTGGGCTACGTCACCAGCGACACGCTATGGGATGAGTTTTTGAAGCTCGACGCGATTCCGAAACGCATGGTGGTGCTGGGCGGTGGCCCGATTGGCTGCGAGCTGGCACAGAGCTTTCAGCGGCTGGGTGCGCAGGTGACGCAGGTGGAGATGGCCCCGCGCATCATGATCCGCGAGGACGTGGAGGTGTCTGAGCTGGCCAAACAGTCATTGATGGCCGATGGCGTGCAGGTGCTGACGGAGCACAAGGCGTTGCGGTGCGAGTTGAAGGATGGCATCAAAGCCATCATTGTGGAAAATGCAGGCAAAGAAATTCGTATTGAGTTTGATGCGCTTCTGTGCGCCGTGGGCCGTGTCGCGCGCCTCAAGGGTTATGGACTGGAGGAGATGGGTATCCCCACCAACCGCACCATCACCACCAACGAATACTTGGAGACGATTTACCCGAACATCTATGCCGCAGGCGACGTGGCAGGGCCGTTCCAGTTCACCCATACCGCGTCGCACCAGGCTTGGTACACGGCAGTGAACCCGCTGTTTGGGACGTTCAAAAAATTCAAAGTCGATTACTCGGTGATCCCATGGGCGACTTTCATCGATCCCGAGGTCGCGCGGGTAGGTCTGAACGAGCAGGAAGCCAAAGAGAAGAACATCCCCTACGAGATGGTGAAGTACGGCATTGACGACCTGGACCGTGCCATTGCTGATAGCGAAACCCAAGGCTTCGTTAAGGTGCTCACGGTGCCCGGTAAAGACAAGATTCTGGGGGTGACCATCGTGGGCACGCACGCCGGCGATTTGCTGGCCGAGTATGTGATGGCCATGCGGCACGGCCTTGGCATGAACAAGATTTTGGGAACCATCCACATCTACCCGACTCTAGCGGAGGCGAACAAATTTGCCGCGGGCGAGTGGAAGCGCGCGCATCAACCGAAAAAATTGCTCGAATGGGTCGAGAAATATCACACCTGGAAAAGAGGATAAGAGGTTTAACGATGAAGACACAAAATTTGTACCGCAGACACGCTTTGTTAAGCATGGCTTCAATGCTATTGATTGCTACGGCCGGAAAAGGGTTTGCACAAGATGGCGGCGGATTCGACCACAACTATGCCGCGTGGGAAGTACTGCTCAAAAAGCACGTCAAATGGCTGCCCGATAACAAGCAGTCACGCGTCAACTACAAAGGTTTCGCCGCTGACCGCGCTGAGTTGAAGAAGGTGCTGGACGGTATGAGCGCGGTGTCGAAGGCGGACTTTGACAAATGGTCTAAACCGCAGCAGATGGCGTTTTTGATCAACGCCTACAACGCCTTCACGGTTGAGATTATTTTGACCAAGTACCCCGACTTGAAATCGATCAAAGACTTGGGCAGCTTCGTCACGCCGACCTGGAAGAAGAAGTTCTTCACGCTGTTGGGCGAAGAGCGCCACCTGGATTGGATCGAGCATGAGCAGCTTCGCCCCAAATACGCCGAGCCTCGCGTGCATGTGGCTGTCAACTGCGCCAGCATTGGCTGCCCGGCGCTGTTTGCTGAGGCGTTTACCGCTACGAAGATGGACGCGCAGCTCGAAGACGGCATGCGCCGCTTTTTGGGTGACCCCACGCGCAACCGTTATGCCGATGGCAAGCTGGAGGTGAGCAATATCTTCAAATGGTTCCGCGAAGATTTTGAGAAGGGCAACAAAGGCTTTGCCAAGCTCGAAGACGTGTTCGCGAAATACGCCGACCAACTCGCCGCCGCGCCGGCTGACCGTGAAAAAATTAAGGCAAAAAGTGTTCCGATTTCCAACCTGGATTACGACTGGTCACTTAACGACGTGGGCCGCTAGCCTGCTGCTGGTTGTCTGGGCACCGGTTGGTGCACAGGTGCTGCAGCCGTTCTCCAGCGCGGTGTCGGACTCTTTGCCAGCGCCTTGGCGCCTCGTCGGCTTGCCCAAGGGTAAAGCGCCGTTGGCACAAATAGAACTGGCGACGCTCGGCAATGAACGGGTTTTGAAACTCGCGACCGACAAGTCTTACGGCACCGCCTTGCATGAGATCAAGCCAGTGGTGCTGGGCTTGGGCAGCACGCTCAAGTGGCGCTGGCGGCTGGAGCAACCCCTTGCGAGCGCGGATCTCAAAGTCAAGGAGGGCGATGACGCACCGCTCAAAGTCTGCGCCATGTTCGACATGCCGCTGGACAAGCTGAAGTTTCTGGAGCGCAACCTGTTGCGTTTGGCGCGCTCCATCAGTGGTGAAAAACTCCCCGCCGCGACGCTTTGCTACGTGTGGGATCATAAGTTGGCTGTTGGCACCGAGTTACCCAACGCCTATTCGCCCCGGTTGCGCTTTATGGTGCTGGATTCAGGCGATAAAAAACTAGGGCAGTGGATCATCCACGAGCGCGATCTGGCGGCTGATCTGCAGCGTGCTTTCGGCCCCGAGTTCGTCACACCACCGCCGCTGATCGCCATCGTGGTGGGGGCTGATTCGGACAACACGCAAGGCAGCAGTTTGGCCTACCTGGGTGATGTGAGTTTGACTGTCAAGCCTTCAGAATAATCGGCTCCAGCGCGTCACCTTGCGCCAGAATGCGGCCAATTGCGACGGTGTGGATGTACCCGAGCTTGCGCAACTCGATCATGCAAGGCTCGACCTGATCAGCAGGCACGCTGGCGAGCAGTCCACCCGCGGTTTGTGGGTCAAAAATCAGCGGATAGCGCGGGTGCTTCACGAAGGCCTCTTGATTGCGCAGCGCGCGGCGCAAGCGCACGTTGGCCCCTTGCAACGAGCTCACGATGCCTGCCGCCACGCATTCCTCCGCGCCATCGAGCAAGGGCAGGGCAGACATCACCAACTCAGCGTCTACGCCGGACGGGCGCGTCATTTCTACCAAGTGGCCAAGCAGGCCAAAGCCGGTCAAGTCGGTGCAAGCAGTGGCACCAAAATCGCGCAGGCACTTGGCACCCAGGCGGTTGGAGACCACCATTGATGTCAACGCTGCGTCAATCCAGCGGCCTTTGGCTGCGAGGCGTGCGTGCGCGGCAAACAGCGTGCCGGTGCCGATGGGTTTGGTCAGTATCAGCACGTCACCCGGTTTCATGCCGCCTTTGCGCAGGATGGCACTGGGGTTGTCGTCAATCAGACCATTGATCGCAAAACCCAGCGCCAGCTCTTTGCCTTCGCCCGTATGCCCACCCACAAGGGCGCAGTTGCCCTCGTTCAACACCTCCAGAGCGCCGGTCATCATCTGGAACAGCACGTCTTCGGTTTTTGACTCCAAACCGGGCGGTACGGTGACGATGGCGGTGGCCGATTGCGCCTCAGCGCCCATCGCCCAGATGTCGCCCAGCGCGTGGTTGGCGGCCACCTTGCCAAAGATGTAGGGGTCGTCAATGAACGATCTGAAAAAGTCCACCGAGTGAACCATCGCCTTGCCTGCGGGCACCCGCACCACGGCGGCATCGTCCGGGTCTTTGAGGCCAATCACCACCTCTTCCCGATCAACCGGATGCAAATTGCTCAAAGCGCGTGACAGCACCGATGCGCCCACCTTGGCTCCGCAGCCGCCACAGCGCATGGCAATGGCGGAGATCGCTTGCAGCGACTCTTCCTGACTGAGCTTGACGTCACTTTGCGACGGCGCAGATGGCGCCGATGCGGTCAAATCCATGTCGGGGAAATCCTGAAACTTGTCCATGAAGCGACGGTCAATCCAGTCTTTCCACTTCCACACCCAATCGCCGGCAAACCCAAGCCAGCCGCGTGAGGCGATGGCATATTTGTCACCCGTGCTGATCAGCGCCAGCCAGCTCGTTTGCGGGTGATACGCTTCAAGCGTGGTGCCGCCGACGGCGCGGCGCAGGTTCTTGGTGAGTGGCGGGCCTTGGCGAACGGCGAACACGCCGGCTTTTTCGAGCTTGTAGTTGACCATGCTGGCGATGTCGCCCGCAGCAAAAATGTTCGGGTCAGACACCGTTTGCAGCGTGTCCTGCACTTGGATGAAACCCTCGGTGTCCAGCGCCAAGCCGGTGTCTTTGAGCCAGGCTGCGCCGCCCGCGCGCGTCACCCAAACGATCTCATCCGCATCAAGAGATTCGCCGCTGGTGGTTTGAAGCCGCCCGGCAGATACTTGTTTTACCTCGGCGTTGCGGTGAACGACCACACTGCGCATTGCCAAAACCGACTCGAAGCGTTTGCGCACACCAGGGTTGTGCGTCGGCAAAATGTTGGCGACCCCGGTGAACAGGTGAAACACCAACTCGTCGGGATTGCGGCCCTGCGAGGTTAACTCTTTGCGCAGTCGCCATTGCATCGCCAGCAGCAACTCCACGCCGCCCGCACCGGCTCCGACGACGGCAATTGTGGTCTTGCCCGGATGCGTTTTAACCCGCTCCAGCAGCGCCAGCCAGCGGTCGTTGAAGCGCTGAATCGGCTTGACGGCAATGGCATGCTCCGCCGCGCCCGCCACCTGATGCAACTGCGGGGTGGAGCCGATGTTGATTGATAGTTGGTCATACGGCACAGCCGGTCGGTTGCGGCACAGCACTTTTTGGTTGGCACGATCCAGCCCAATCACTTCATCGCGGTACAGACGCGCGCCAGCAAATACAGCCAAGCGGCTCAAGTCGATATGCACCTGGTCGTAGTCATAGTGCCCGGCCACGTAGCCGGGCAGCATGCCGGAGTAGGGTGTGTGCATGTCGGTGCAGATCAGGGTCAACCGCACACCGGGGATCGGCTTCATGCCAAATTTTTTGAGCACGATGACATGGCTGTGGCCGCCACCCACCAGCACGATGTCTCTTAAAACAGGTTGATCAGACGTTTGCATTGTTTTTTTTCAGTGTTCTTGGGCGGTCACTCGATCAGATCAGTCACCAGTCGGATCAAGGCTTCTTGCTCGGTCAGTGGGTCAAAAAGCGGTGCGCGCTCAGCGCAATGGGCTTGCAGTTGTGTGAGAAAAGTATCTTCAAGCTCAGTGCCTGCCGTGAGCTGGCATTTGCGCAGGCGCACCAGCAAGGCCGACAGGGCCTTGGCGTTACCCAGCTCGAAGTAGCCTGGGTAGTTGGCTCCCAGCATGCCCACATTGCCATCAATTCTGGAAGCCAGAACGGGCGTGCCGCTGCATACCGCTTCCATCACCACATGGGCACCGCCTTCCATCGTGCTGGCGTGGATGAGCACGTGCGCACGCTGAATGCGTCCACGCGTTGCCTCGTGCGCCAGGCCTCCCAGCCAGCGGTAATTCGGGCAGGCCAGGGCGCTTGCACGTGCTTGCTCGCCCAGCGCTTCGTCCAATGGGTCGCCGATGTGGTCGATCATGATGTCGGGGTAAGCTTTGAGCAGGCGTGCGGCTTCAAACAGGGTTTGTGGCGATTTCTCATCGCGCAGGTGACCCACCATCACGGCGCGCAAGCGCTCTGGCGATTTGGCAAGTGTTCGCCGAGATGTCGATGACTGAAAAATGACACGTGCCTTCTTACGCACATCTGCGGGCAAGGCAGCAGGCCCACGCTCCTGCAAAACAACCAGACTGCGGGCCAGTGCGAGCGATCTCTGCGCCGCTGCGTCGGTCTGGATGTCGCGGTACAAGTCAGTACCTGTCAGCACCACCGCCAAGCCTTTTGCGTCAGAAGCAGCACTGCGCGCTTTGGCCCAAGCGGAGATCGACTCCGCAGAGCGCCGCGCATGCAGTGCGAGCATCGCCTCAAAGGGTTGCCCGCCAGGCGCTTCGCCGCGCCCGCCTTCGTTGCGCCAGTGTTGCGCGATAAAAGGCTGAAAGTTTGGTGCCAGCATGCGCGACCAACGCCAAGCGGTTTGCCAATTGCCATTGTTGGCGTTGGCAAGTGCGGGGCTGATGATTAAGACGGCAGGTTTTCGCATGGCGCGGTGTCAGATCATCTGGGGAGTTGTCGCGGGAGCCATTGTTGGCGAAAGCCGATAAGTGGAGTCGAATGAAATTCAATAACCTTACGCAGGTTTTCACTGTGCCAGCGTGCCTGCAAACGGGTCGGCTTTCGAGTCTAATCGCTTTCCCGACTCTGTCTTTCCCAGTTTTTCTCCACTTTCTTTTCAGGAGCTTCAGAATGGTCAGTTTCTCTCCCTCCCGCACATTTCGCGCAATGATGACTTGTGCAGTCGTGCTATTCGGCTCTTTAAGTCACGCGCAACAGGTTTTTAAGGTCACCACCATCCCGGAAGAAGCAGCAACTGAACAGATACGCAAGTTCACGCCACTTGCGAGCTATCTGGAAAAGACGTTGGGCGTCAAGGTGGAGTTCACGCCCGTCAGCGATTACCCTGCCGCGGTCGAAACTCTGGTGAATAAAAAAGTAGATTTAGTGTGGTTTGGTGGCTTCACCCACGTGCAGGCTAACTTGCGTTCCGGCGGCAAGATTGTGCCGTTAGCCCAACGCGAAGAAGACACGCGCTTCCAGTCCGTGTTCATCGCCAAGACGGACTCTGGCATCAAACGCCTGGCCGATATGAAGGGCAAACAAGTTTCGTTCGGTTCCCAGAGCAGCACCTCGGGCCATCTCATGCCGCGCAGTTTCCTCCTGCAAGCCTCGATTGATCCTGAGAAAGATTTCCGTCGCATTGCCTACAGCGGCGCGCATGATGCCACCATTGCATCAGTCGTCAGCGGCAAAGTCGATGCGGCCGCTCTGGACATCACGGTATGGAAAAAATTTGTGAGTGAGAACAAGGTCGACACCAAAGCAGTTGACGTGTTTTACACTACCCCTCCTTATTTCAATTACAACTGGTCAGTGCATGCAGATATGCCGGTTGCCATGCAGGAAAAAGTCAAGGCTGCGTTTCTGGCCCTGAATCCGGCCAATCCAGAACACGCTGAAATTTTGCGCTTGAACCGCGCGACCCGCTATGTGTCCACTACCCCCGAAAATTACAAAGGTCTGGAATCTGCAGCACGCAGCGCCGGCCTCCTGTAAATAGTCTGGACCGCTCGTTTGAACATCGATCTCCTGAATGTGGGTGCGCGCCATCCCGCTGCACGCGACGGTAGTGCATTGGCTATCAAGGCTCTGAACCTGCAGGTTCGCTCGGGCGAGCAAGTGGCGGTGATCGGCCCATCCGGCGCAGGCAAGACCACGCTGTTGCAGGTGTTGGCTTGCGCCTTGCCACCCACCGAGGGATCATTCAAACTTGGGGATTTGCTGCCGTGGAAGCTTTCGCGCAAGCTGCTGCAACGCCTGCGTGGAAGATTGTTTTTGGCACCCCAAGTGCCACCATTGCCGCCGCGCCAGCGCGTGGTGACGGCTGTGCTGGCAGCTCGACTACCCGCCATGAGCCTGCTGGCCAGTGTGCGTTCGTTGTTTTACCCCAGCGACATTCCGGCAGCCCATAACGCATTGGAGCGTTTTGATTTGTCTGAAAAGCTGTTTGAACGGGTGGACCGCCTCTCCGGCGGCGAGCGCCAGCGAGTCGGTCTGGCGCGGGCTTTGGTGGCCCCTGCTGAGCTTTGGCTGATTGACGAACCCTTGTCGGCGCTGGATCCCACGCGTGCCAACCAGGCGATGGAGACGCTGGTCTCTGGAGCACGCGAGCGCGGTGTGACATTGGTGGCGACGCTGCACCAGGTGGACATGGCCCTGGCGCATTTTTCGCGTATCGTTGGCTTGCGTGACGGCGAACTGGCGTTTGATTTGCCCGCTGACCAAGTGACCCAAGAACGGTTAGCGCGGCTCTACGAAAAGTACGAAGATGAGTTGCGCGGTGAAGCGGTAGTCGCTGCGGTTGACATCCTCCCGGCGCCAGCTCAGCCCGCCGTCATGCATTGCCGTTGACCAGGCAATCGTTCAAATAAATGGCCGCAGTGGCGATTCCCAACCAGTCCGCGTCGAAAGCGGCCCCAGAGCGCGACCCGGCCTGGCTGTCACGCCTGTTCTGGATCAGCCTCAGCTTGGTTGTGGTGTGGCCTTTGGCGGTGACGACAGAGTTCAGGCCGTGGATTCTGTTGGAGCCTACCAATCTCAAGATCAGTGCGAAATTCATCGCCAGTTTTTGGCCGTTGGTGTTCACGGGCGAGTTTCTGGAAATGGTTGCCCGCGAAACTTGGCGCACCGTGGCCATGGCAACCGCAGGTATCACTCTGGCGCTGGTATTGGCGATTCCGCTGACGCTCCTGAGCACCCGAGTGCTTTCAATTTCAGCCCTGTCAGGTCGCATGGCGCGTGGGCCATACTGGTTGCGGCAAGCAGTGCGCTGGTTGCTGATTTTTTTGCGTAGCATGCCCGAGTTGATATGGGCGCTGGTGTTTGTACGGGTAGTCGGCCTTGGGCCAACGGCCGGCGTATTGGCGATAGCGCTGACTTACGCGGGAATGTTGGGTAAAGTCTACGGTGAAATTTTGGAGAGTGGTGAAACGCATGCAACGCAGACCCTGATGCGCAACGGCAGTGGTCGGCTGCAGTCATTTTTCTACGGCCTGCTTCCTACCAACGCTGCCGAGTTGACCAGCTACACGGTGTACCGCTGGGAGTGTGCGATTCGCTCGTCAGTGGTACTCGGTTTTGTCGGCGCAGGTGGTTTGGGTCAGCAGTTGGACAACTCGATGAAGATGTTCAACGGGGGTGAAGTCGCCAGTATGTTGCTGGTGTTTATCGCTCTCGTGGCGTTGGCAGACAAAGTCAGTTCCTGGTTGCGAAAGTCTCTCGGATAGCGGATGCGCCAAAGTTAGATGATGGACAAAGTCACCGCCGCCAATCCACCTTTCAAGCTGCCTTTGCGCCTGTTTGAAGCGCGCTGCAAAGCGTGCTGGTTCACGGCAGGCCTGTTGGTGCTCGTGGGTTTGAGTTTTTGGTCGCTTGATTTGAAGTGGGGCCAGTTTCTGTCCCGAGAGGCCGCCTTCAGCATGGGCCGCTTTATCGCTGAGTTTTATCCACCTGACCTGTCGAGCGCCTTTGTTCGAAAAGTGGCCCTGGGGGCCTGGGAAACGCTGGCTATGTCGGCCTTGGGAACCCTGCTGGCCGCTATCGCCGGCCTGGCCTTGGCGCTGCCGGCCAGTCGAATGTATGCGGGCGATCGTGGGATCGCTCGTACGCCTACGCGCCTGCTGCTCAACGCGTTACGAAGCATCCCCGAACTGGTGTGGGCGGCGTTGCTCCTGATCTCCGCAGGTTTGGGGCCATTCGCTGGGACGCTGGCGCTGGCGCTGCATACATCAGGCGTGCTGGGGCGGCTGTTTGCAGAAGCGGTTGAGAACGCGCCCTCAGGCCCAGGAGACGCGCTGCGGGCTCAGGGTGTCGGCAACGGTCGAGTATTCCTGTACGCCACACTGCCGCAAATCTTGCCGCAGCTA
>JANOTO010000209.1:0-8943 GCA_031416395.1 Rhodoferax sp.
GTGTTCAGCGCCATCATTCTGGCCAATCACCTGTGGCGGCTGATCAACGGCACGCTGTCGGAAGATGAGCTGATCGGCGTCCGTGAATCCGAAGAAGAGCCCATTAACGTGCCGCCGCCCGTTCGATAGTCAGTGCCAACCTCCGACCAATAAGACACACGCCATGACTATCGCCGTATTTTTGGGTTCATTGCTGGCTGCCATGGCCTTGGGCATCCCCATCGCGTACTCCCTGCTGCTCAGCGGCGCAGCGCTGATGTGGCACATGAACATGTTTGACCCGCAAATCCTCGCGCAGAACATCATGGAAGGAGCCAACAGCTTTCCGCTCTTGGCGGTGCCGTTCTTCATGCTGGCCGGTGAGGTGATGAACACCGGCGGGCTGTCCAAACGCATCGTCGTTTTTGCCATGGCGCTGGTGGGCCACATTCGCGGCGGTCTCGGTTATGTGACCATCATCGCGGCTTGCATTTTGTCAGCGCTGTCGGGCTCTGCCGTGGCAGACGCTGCTGCGCTCACCGCCTTGTTGTTGCCAATGATGGTGAAGGCAGGCCATGACAAGGCCCGCAGTGGTGGCTTGATCGCAGCCTGCGGTGTGATCGGCCCCATCATTCCTCCGTCGATTGGCTTTGTGATTTTTGGTGTAGCGGGCGGCGTGTCGATTTCCAAGCTGTTTTTAGCAGGTATCTTCCCCGGCATCTTGCTGGCAGCGGGGCTGTGGGCCACTTGGTGGTGGCTGACGCGCAAAGAGGAAATCGAGACCCCGCCCAAGCGCAACGCGGGTGAAGTGGTGGCGGCCTTTCGCAGCGCAGGCTGGGCGCTGCTTCTACCCGTCATCATTCTGGTGGGCTTGCGGGCAGGCGTTTTCACGCCGACCGAGGCGGCGGTGGTTGCAGCTGTTTATGCGCTGTTCGTGGCGGGTGTGATTTACCGCGAACTCACATGGACGCAGGTGTATGAGGTGTTTCTGGCCGCTGCCAAAACGACAGCGATCATCATGTTTCTGGTGGCGGCGGCGATGGTTTCAGCCTGGATGATCACTGTGGCCCAGTTGCCGCAGCAGGTCGTAACCCTGCTACAGCCGTTGCTGGACAACCCGACGCTCTTGCTGATGGCCATCATGCTGCTGGTGATGGCGGTGGGCACCGCGATGGACATGACGCCGACCATCCTGATTCTGACTCCCGTGTTGATGCCCGTCATCAAGGCAGCGGGCATTGACCCCGTCTATTTTGGCGTGCTGTTCATCATCAACAACTCGATTGGTTTGGTGACACCGCCGGTGGGAACGGTATTGAACGTGGTCGCGGGCGTGGGGCGCATGCGCATGGACGACGTGACGCGCGGCGTGTTGCCCTTCATGGCGGTGCAGTTTGCGTTGATGTTCCTGATGGTGTTGTTCCCGCAAATCATCATGGTGCCTGCGCGCTGGTTTTATTAGATGTCAACGCAACGTCTGCAATGGCGTTGAAGAAATTCCGACTCGCAGCGTGCCTAGTACGCCATGCTGGGGGTCATTAAATCCGCGTACTGAGTTCCCCTCGATTTTTATTGGAGACAAGCATGAAACGTTTAGTACTGAAGTCCATCGCCGCCGCCATCACCCTTGCCGCCGTCGGCATGGCGTTTGCGCAAGAACGCACCATCAAGTTTGGCGTGGCCGGGCCTGAAACCCATCCTGCCGCTGCGGGCATGAAGAAGTTTGCTGAAAGTGTGGCCGCAAAGTCGGGCGGCAAGATGAAGGTCAACCTGTTTTTCAACAGCGCATTGGGCGGCGATCAGGCCGTGGTGTCGGCCATCAAGGGCGGCACCGTGGAGATGGCGGTGATGAACTCGGGCATCTTGGCCTCTGAAGCCAAAGAGCTGGCGATTTTTGACTTTCCGTTCCTGTTCGCCAACGAGAAGGAGTCTGATGCGATTGTGGACGGCCCGGTCGGCAAAAATCTGCACGCCAAGCTCGAAGAGAAGGGCATCATCGGCCTGTCGTACTGGGAGCTTGGCTACCGCCACATCACCAACAGCAAGCGCCCGTTGAACACCGTGGCCGATATTGAAGGCCTCAAATTGCGCGTGATCCCGAATCCGATCAACGTCGCTTGGGTCAAAGCCCTGGGTGCCAACCCCACGCCCATGCCTTTCCCTGAGGTCTACGGTGGGCTGGAGCAAAAAGCGATTGACGGCCAAGAGAACCCCATCGGCGTGATTGCCGCCAACAAGTTCTGGGAAGTGCAAAAGCACATCGCCTTGACCAACCACCAGTACAACCCGCAGTCCGTCATCTTCAGCAAGAAGGTGTGGGACACGCTCACCCCTGCTGAGAAAAAGATTCTGGACGACTCGGCTGACGAAGCCGCCAAAGGCCAGCGCGAGGCATCCCGCGCTGCCGTGGCGGCCAACCTCGACTTGTTGAAGAAAAACGGCATGACGGTTACGGTGTTTTCACCGGCTGAAGTCGCCAAGCTGCGCGAAAAGATGAAGCCGGTGATCACCCAGTTCAGCGCCAACGTGGGCGAGGCGACGGTCAATGAGATGATGGGCGAGCTGGCCAAGTTGCGCAAATAATTGCAGTAGCATTTTATGAAGTAATTTTGCGCTCCAGCATGCGGACGAACACCGTTCGTCTGCTGGATGTCAACCTGGTATTTCAACTCAAGGAACCCGACGATGAAATTCCTCATGCTGCACGGCATTAACCACAACATGTTTGGCAAGCGCGACCCCAAGCAGTACGGCACTGTCACGCTGAATGAAATCAACGCCAGCCTGGTGGCGCTGGGCAAAGAGCTGGGTGTGCAGGTGGAGCACTACCAGACTAACCACGAGGGCGAAATGTGTGAGCGCATTCATCAGGCCTACCGCGACAATGTGGACGGCGTGATGATCAACGCCGGGGCCTGGACGCACTACAGCTACGGCATCCGCGATGCGCTGGCCATCCTCACTTGCCCGGTGGTTGAGGCGCACATGAGCAACATCCACGCGCGCGAGGAGTTTCGCCACAAGTCGGTGTTTGTCGAGATCGTCAAAGGCCAGATCAGCGGCTTTGGTGTAGACAGCTACCTGCTGGCGTTGCGCGCGGCGGTATCTGCGGTGGCGCAGGCATTGAAAAAATGACAACTGGCGTCATCAACGGCCACACCGAACTGATCGCCCACATCGGCTTTCCCACGCACAGTTTCAAAGCCCCGATGATTTACAACCCCTGGTTTGACAAAGCCGGGGTTAACGCCCGCGTCATGCCCATGGGCTGCCAGCCTGAGCACTTTGCGGCATTGTTGAAGTCACTTTTCACGTTGATCAACATGCGTGGCGCGCTGATCACCATGCCGCACAAAGTGGCCACGCTGGCGTTGCTGGACGAAGTCTCTCCAGCTGCCGCCATAGCAGGGGCCTGCAACGCCGTGCGTATGAGCGCCAGCGGCCAGTTGCAAGGCGACATGTTCGATGGCGAGGGCTTTGTGCGCGGGCTGCTGCGCAAGGGCGTGGTGCTCCAAGGCGCGAGCGCGCTGGTGGTCGGCTGCGGTGGCGTGGGTTCGGCGATTGCTGCATCGCTGGCAGCAGCGGGTGTCGCGCGGCTGGGCTTGTTTGACGTGACATCCGGTTCGGCCGATGCGCTACAAGGTCGGTTGGCCAAGCACTATCCGAAGCTGCAAGTTGCCACTGGCTCCAACGACCCGGCGGGCTTTGATGTCGTCGTCAACGGCACACCCCTGGGCATGAACGAGGGCGATGCCATGCCCGTCGACGTGTCGCGCATCGCATCCACCACCTTCGTGGGCGAAGTCGTCATGAAGAAGGAGATGACCGCCTTCCTCGCCGCCGCCAAAGCGCGAGGCTGCGCCGTGCAAATCGGCACCGACATGCTGTTTGAGCAAATCCCCGCCTACCTGGAGTTTTTTGGCTACCCCAGCGCTACACCCGAGGAGCTGCGCGCGGTGGCGACGCTGGTGTATTGAAGATTCAGGGGCAAAAAGTTACGGGCACCAATGCGCCGAATGAAGCACTTCGTTGCACCAGTTTCTTCACCCGTACAGCCTCCCAGGCCGTTTTGGCGAGCGAGGGTGATGGGTGTCACCTGGTCAAGAACGGTTTAAACAACGCCACGCCAAACCCAGCGAAATCGCCTGTGTTGCGCGTCACAACAGTGAGCTTGTGAACCTTGGCGGTGGCGGCGATCATGGCATCTTCATGGAGCGTGTCGGATTGGTGGTGCATTAGCCGTGCCCACGTTCGAAACGCCGCGCCGTCCATGGCGATCACGTTGTAGGTGCTGGCAACTTGCTCAAGCTAGGCGTGGAGGAAACAAATTGCTATAATATAGATAGCTATTTATGCATATAATCCGGGAGGTAGATGCCAATTTAGTTCATGATCCGGTCAAAATTCATCTCAAACCCCTCAAAAGAGCGATTTTTAAGGTATTTTTACTACAATTGTGGTAAATACCGTTGTGTCACCGATATTCATCATCGCATAATCCATCCACTATGGACAAGCTCAAAGCCATTGAATCATTCGTCTCCGTTGCCACGCGCGGCAGTTTGACGGCGGCTGCCAATGCCGAGGGCGTGGCCCCGGCGTTGATGGGTCGCAGGCTCGATGCGCTGGAGGCGCACCTGGGTGTGAAGCTGATGGTGCGCACCACGCGGCGCATTTCATTGACGACTGAGGGCAGTGCTTACCTTGAAGACTGCCAGCGCTTACTCGCAGATTTTGCCAATGCGGAGGCTAGCGTGAGTGCGGGTGGTGCACGCGCTCAGGGGCATTTGCGCATCACCGCACCAGCGGGGTTTGGCAGGCGCCATGTGGCGCCGCTGGTGCCGCGATTTCGCGAAATGCATGCGGGGCTGTCGATATCGTTGAATTTGAGCGACCGCGTGATCGACATTGCCGCCGAGGGTTACGACTGCGCGGTGCGGGTGGGCGATTTGCCCGATTCATCCCTGGTCAGCGTGCGCTTGGCCGACAACCGGCGGCTGTGCGTTGCCACGCCGAGGTACTTGCAGCAGCACGGCACGCCCGCGCATCCGAGTGATTTGTCCAAATTCGACTGTTTGACGCTTTCCAGCGATGCGTCGCAGGCACGCGGCTGGGCGTTTACCACGCCATCGAACTCAGCATCAAGTGCGAGCAAGGGCGGCGTGGACGTCATCCACCTTAAACCAGGCGGGCCACTGGATTGCTCCGACGGCCAGGTGCTGCATGACTGGTGTTTGGCGGGCTACGGCCTGGCCTGGCGCAGCACGTGGGAGGTAGAGGCCGAGATCGCCGATGGCACGCTGGTGGCGGTGTTGGAGGATTTTGCCGCGCCGCCCAATGGCGTGTACGCACTGTTCCCCCACGCCAAGCACTTGCCCGTGCGGGTGCGGCTGTGGGTCGACTATTTGAAGCAGCATTTTGCGCGGCCCGGGTTTTGGCGACAGGGCTCCGGGTCGGGGCCAGCATGACCCGTAAAATCAGGGCATGCTGACCGTTAAAACCGAACTGCTTCAAACCTTGGCCTCCGTGCTGGAGGCGATGCTCCCCGGCGCGGGTGCCAAAGCCATTTTTGAATCGCCCAAAGTCGCCGCCCATGGCGATTTAGCCACCACCGTCGCCATGCAGTTGGCCAAGCCACTCAAGCTCAATCCGCGTCAGTTGGCTGAGAACTTGAAGGCGGCACTGCTGGCAACAACGTCGTTCCAGGCTTGGGTGGACTCGATTGACGTCGCTGGGCCAGGCTTTTTGAACATCAAGCTGAAAGCCGGCGCCAAGCAGCAAATCGTCAAAGAGGTGTTGTCGCAACAAGCGGCTTTTGGCCACCAACCGTCCAACGGCAAACGCTTGATGGTCGAGTTTGTCTCTGCAAATCCCACCGGCCCGCTGCACGTTGGCCATGGCCGCCAAGCCGCCTTGGGTGACGCGATCTGTAACCTGTTTCAAACGCAGGGTTGGGACGTGTACCGCGAGTTCTATTACAACGACGCGGGGGTGCAGATCGGCACGCTGGCCACCAGCACGCAGTTGCGCGCCAAGGGCTTTAAACCGGGCGATGCCGAATGGCCCAGTGGTGAGAACGCCAACGCTTACAACGGCGAATACATCGGCGACATTGCGCAGGATTTTCTGGCGAAAAAAACGGTGCGCTCAGACGACCGCGAGTTCACCGCTGGTGGCGATGTCAACAACCTGGATGACATCCGCCAGTTTGCCGTCGCCTACTTGCGCCATGAGCAGGATTTGGACTTGAAGGCGTTCTCAGTTCAATTTGACAACTACTATTTAGAGTCCAGCCTGTACACCAGCAATCGCGTGGCAGGCACGGTGCAAAAGCTGATTGAAGCGGGTAAGACGTATGAGCAGGACGGTGCGCTGTGGCTCAAATCCACTGACTACGGCGACGACAAAGACCGCGTGATGCGCAAGAAAGACGGCACGTTCACGTATTTTGTGCCCGATGTGGCGTATCACATCAGCAAGTTTGAGCGCGGGTTTGACAAGGTCATCAACATTCAGGGAACCGACCACCACGGCACCATCGCCCGCGTGCGTGCGGGCTTGCAGGCGGTGGGCATGGGCGTGCCGCAAGGCTTCCCGGACTACGTGCTGCACACCATGGTGCGCGTGGTGCGCAGCGGTGAAGAGGTCAAAATCTCCAAACGCGCGGGCAGCTATGTGACGTTGCGCGATTTGATTGAATGGACCAGCAAAGATGCGGTGCGCTTCTTTTTGCTCAGCCGCAAGCCAGACACTGAATACGTGTTCGACATTGACTTGGCGCTGGCCAAAAACAACGACAACCCGGTGTATTACGTTCAATACGCCCATGCCCGCATTTGCTCGGTGCTGGCGGCGTGGGGAGGTGATGCAGCCACCTTGGCGCAGGTTGACCTGTCGCCCCTGCAAAGCCCGCAGGCGATGGGTTTGATGCTGCTGTTAGCCAAATACCCCGAGATGCTGACGGCAGCAGCCCTTGATTTTTCGCCGCATGATGTCACCTTTTACCTGCGCGAGCTGGCTGCCGCGTACCACAGCTACTACGATGTGGAACGCATTCTGGTGGAGGATGAAGTCGTGAAACTGGCGCGCCTGGCCCTGGTGGCCGCTACGGCGCAGGTGTTGCACAATGGCTTGGCGATTTTGGGCGTGAGCGCGCCCCAAAAAATGTGATTGCATGATGATGACGATGAAACTGAATGAGGCAGCAGGTGAACGAATGAAACGTGAGCTGGGTGGAACAATTTTGGGCCTGATCATTGGCTTGGTGCTGGGTCTAGGAGCCGCGCTGGCCGTGGCGATTTACGTGGCCAAAGTGCCCAGCCCTTTTGTCAACAAAGGCCAATCCCGCACCCCTGACCAGGACGCCGTGGAAGCCAAAAAGAACAAAGACTGGGACCCGAACGCCCCGCTTTACGGCAAAAACCCGGCCAAACCCACCGCAACGGTTCCCGCGCCAGCCACTGCGGCCACCCCAGCTGCTCCGGCTTCTGGGGCTGCATCGCCCGTAGCACCGGCAGTCGCGGGCGGGCCAGGCATGGCTGCAAAGCCTGATGCCGCTAAAACAGATACTGCCAAGGTGGCTGCACCGAAAACCGATGCACCGCCCGCAGCGTCTGCCGACCCGTTGGGCGATTTGGCGCGCGCCAAGTCATCCAGTTCGGGGGCTGAGCCGTTTGTGTATTTCGTGCAGGTCGGCGCCTATCGCAATGCTGAAGATGCCGAAACCCAGCGGGCCAAGCTGTCATTGACGGGCGTAGAAGCCAAAGTGACGGAACGCGAGCAGTCGGGCCGGGCGATTTTCAGGGTGCGGGTGGGGCCGTTCAACACCAAGGACGAGGCCGAGCGCAGCAAGGAAAAGCTGGATGGCGCGGGGCTGGATACCGCGCTTGTGAGGGTTCAACGCTGAACTTTCGCGGCAGAACGGGCTCTCAGGAAGCGGTTATGAATGAATAGGTAGATTGACAATTGAAAAGGATTTGAAGATGAAGCGTCGTGATTTTTCTGCAGCATGTTCGGTATTGGGCGGTGCTGCTTTAGCGGCATCGAGCCTTTACGCACCAGCCCTCATGGCCCAGGCCCAGCCCAAAAAGCCTGAAGCAGGCACCGATTATTTGGTGCTGGACAAACGCGCCCCGGTAGAGGCCCCCGCGGGCAAGATCGAGGTGGTGGAGTTCTTCTGGTACAACTGCCCGCATTGCAACACGTTTGAACCCACGCTGGAGGCCTGGGTCAAAAATGTTGCCAAAGATGTGTCGGTGCGCCGCGTGCCGGTGAGCTTCCGTGATGATTTCGTGCCCCAGCAGCGCCTGTTTTACGCGCTGGAAGCAATGGGCTTGCTGGAGAAGCTGCACAACAAGGTATTCACCGCCATTCACGGCGAGAAATTGGTGCTCAACAAGGGCGACGTGATCGCCGACTGGGTCGCCAAGCAGGACGTCGACAAGGCCAAATTCCTTGAGCAGTACAACTCGTTCTCGGTGTCGACCAAGGCGACCAAGGCCACGCAGTTACAAAACACTTACAAGGTCGAAGGCGTGCCCGCCCTGGGAGTTGCCGGGCGGTTTTATACCGACGGCACTTTGGCTAAAAACATGGAACGCGGTTTGTTGATCACCGACTTCTTGATCAACGTGGTGCGCGCTGGCAAGTAAACCCGCTCTAATCTGCCAAAAAAGCCCGCTCGCTGCGGGCTTTTTTATGGTCACCGTTCCTTTTCAAACGGCTTCGGTCGCTACAATGGAAAATCAAATTTAGCAAGATTCGTGCCTTCATGAAATCCCCCGCTCATCATCCGAGTCAATACGCCGCCCGCCTGGGTGGCCTGCTAATCGCATGCATGTTGGCTAGCGGTGCCGCATGGGCCGAAAAGGCCGACCGCAATAAGCCCATGAACATCGAGGCCGATGCCCTGCGCTATGACGATCAAAAGCAAACCAGCGTGTTTACCGGCAAGGTCGTCCTGAC
>JANOTO010000210.1:0-9014 GCA_031416395.1 Rhodoferax sp.
TCCCATGCAATTTTGCGGGCGATGTCTGCGGGCAGGTCGCCGAGCCACATGCGGTAGCCCTTCATCAGCTCGTCGTAATACTGCCAGCGCTGGTTGACCCAGGTGTCTGAGCCGATCATGAAGCGGCTAGGGTATTTGAGCATCAGCGCGCGCCACTCGGGGCACAGCTTGCCGCCCTCGCACGTCAAGCCAGGGCGGTACGACAGTTCCCCCATCAGCAGCGGGTACTTGCTGAACAGCTCGTCGATGCGCGATGCGGGTGCTCCGCCGATGCTGGTGTGTGCCCAAATAAGCTTGAGTTTCTGGCCTTTGGACGGCGCATTGGCCATCAATAGGTCAATCGCCACATCATCCACATGCGCCAGTACAGCCAAGTTCTTTTCCTCGGCCAGCGCCATCAGTTTTTTAGCGACTAGGCCGTTGGCGTTGTCGCTGGCGTACAGATGAAACTCGCCAATGCCTTTGAACGGCCCGCCTGCGGTGCCGTGGGCCAGTTCGGTGAGCACCATCTGGTAAATGCTGTCGTCCTTGAACCAGGTGTCGTAGTCGGCGCGGTTGCGGTACAGGCGGATGAAGGGCACCACTTGCAAGTCGCCCTTGGATTGGCTTGCCGCCAAAGCCTTGCTGCCATCATTCGGACGCGAATTGGCCAGGATGCCCTTCACGCCGTTGCGCTGGATGCGTGCCAGCACATCGCTGATTGGGTGTGGCCCGGTCTGGCCGCTCCAGGCTTCTTCGTTGTAATGCAGATGCGCGTCAAACAGCGGGCCGGTGTAGTCGGCAGCATGCACGCTGGGCGAGACGGTGACCATCGCCGCCATCACCAACGCCATGCAAAGTGTGGAAATTTGCTTGATCTGCATACGTTTATCTGACCTATCTAACCCACATGTTTCTCAAAAAACTTCAGCGTGCGCTCAAGCGCGAGCGTCGCAGCCGCCGCGTTGTAGGAGCCGCGCTGGTCGCAGTTGAAGCCGTGGTCGGCCTCATAAATCTCAACCCGACTGCCGGTTTGCGACGCTTTGAAGGCGTTGACCGTCGGCATGGTGATGTGCTTGTCCTGGTCACCAAAATGGCACAGCACGGGGCACAGTGGCTTGCGGATGGCTTCGGCCCCCACCGTCATGCCGCCGCCGTAGTACGGCACCGCAGCGGCGATGCCTTGCAGCATGCAGGCGGCACGCCAGGTCAAGAGCCCGCCCCAGCAATAGCCCACCACGCCCACTAGCGCGCCGCGCCCGCCTGTGTGCACGGTGTCCTCGGTGGACATTTTGGCGGCGGTAGAGGCGTATTTGACCGCCGCTTGAATGTCCTGCATCACCAGCGGCGTGACAGCGCTTCCGCCGGGGCTCATCAGCGCCTCGACCGCCGCCTTCAAAGCCATGCCAGCACCCATGTCTTCAGCGGTATAGCCCAGCTCTACGCCCTCTTTGATGCGGTGAAACGTGGCTGGCGCCACCGCCAGATAGCCCGCTTCGGCATAGCGGTCTGCCACGCTTCGGATGTGTGAGTTCACGCCAAAAATCTCTTGTAAAACGACGATGGCCCCTTTGGGTGAGCGCAGCGGCAGCGCGACATAGGCGGGCAGGGTGAAGCCGTCTTCGGAGGTGAGTTCGACGGTCATGGTGCGGGTATCTGACATGAAAATTCCTTATTGAGGCTATCTGAGGTTATCGAAAGTTTGACGGTTCAAAGCGCCTGCATCAAGCGCTTCTGCAAAAACTCCAGCCGATCCTGGCCCCAGAAGATTTCGCCGTCCACCACATAGCTGGGGGCACCAAAAACGTTCGCGGCAATGGCCGCCTGGGTGTTGGTTTGAAACTGGTCCTGCACGGGTTTTCCGCGCGACAGCTCAAGCCGATTGGCCGCTAACCCACACTGCACCAGCAGCACCGCCAGCGTCTCAGGGTTGGCAATGTCCATTTCCTGCTCCCACACCGCCCGGAACACCGCGCCACTGATGCGCATCGCCGCATCCACGCCATCATTCAAGTCCACCGCAATAATGAGCCGCGCCGCATCGTCGCTGGCCACCGGAAAAAACTTGGGCTGGATGTACGTCGGCATGTTCAGCGCATCGCGAAAACGTGCCAGCTCCACCAGCCGATAGGCCTGGCGCTGCGGCGCGCGCTTGGGCAGGGGCAGGCCGCCTGAAATCGGAAAGATTTGCCCATAGTCCACGGGCAGAACACGTACCGTGGTACTGGCCGCTTTGGCAATCGCCGTAAAGCGCTCGTGGCCGAAGTAAGTCCACGGGCTTTGCGGCGCGAAGTAGTAATCGATGGTGGCGTTCAAGCGGGTCTCCGTTTCATCGGTTGGCATTGCAGCTAACATCATTGTGCCCGCACCATTTTTACCCCGCTTCTCCCAACCTGCAAAAAATATGAATCCTGTTGTATTGATCACCGGTGGTTCGCGCGGCATTGGTGCCGCCACCGCCCTGCTGGCGGCCCAACGCGGCTATGCGGTAGCTGTGAACTACACCGCTAACTCCCTCGCCGCCGACGAGGTGGTGCGCCAGATTCGCGCAGGCGGCGGCACTGCCATGGCGGTGCAGGCCGATGTGGGCGTGGAGGCGGACATCATGCGGTTGTTCAAACAGGTCGATGCCAAGCTGGGCCGCTTGGCGGCGTTGATCAACAACGCCGGGGTGGTGGATGTCGGCGCGCGGGTGGACGAGATGACTGCCGCGCGCCTGCAGCGCATGTTCACCATCAACATCGTCGGTAGCTTTTTGTGCGCGCGTGAGGCGGTGAAGCGCATGAGCACCAAGCACGGCGGTGCGGGCGGCGTGATCGTCAACGTCTCCAGTGCCGCGGCCCGCATCGGTGGCGGCGGTCAGTACGTCGATTACGCAGCGAGCAAAGGTGCCATCGACACCTTCACCCTGGGCCTGGCCAAAGAAGTCGCGCTGGAGGGCATTCGCGTCAACGCGGTGCGCCCCGGAATCATCGAGACCGACATCCACGCCAGCGGCGGTCAGCCGGATCGCGCGAAGCAGATGGCTCCGATGGTGCCGATGCAACGTGCGGGCAGCGCGCATGAGGTGGCCAAAGCCATTGTGTGGCTGATGACCGATGACTCCAGCTACACCACGGGATCGTTCGTGGACGTGACGGGTGGTCGCTGATGGACTTCAAACCGCTTGTCACCCTGCTGGCCATCGTCAACCCGCTGGCCATCGTGCCGTTTTTCATTCATTACACGCAGGGCTACACCACCGAGGAGCGCAGGCGCACGATCTGGATCGCATCCTTCAGTGCGTTCTGCGTGATTGCTGTCAGCGCGCTGTTGGGTCTGCGGATTCTGGACTTCTTCGGCATCTCGCTGGCCAGTTTTCAGGTGGGCGGTGGAATGCTGTTGCTGATGTCGTCGCTCTCCATGCTCAACGCCGAGCCGGCCGAGGCCAAGTCCACCATCAATGAGATCAAGGAGGCGCAGACCGATTCGCGCTTTCACGCCGACCCGTCTTACGTGCAGAGTTATGCAGCGAAAACCCAAGCCTCAGCAGCGATGAGTCCGGCGCGCACCAGCATTGCCGTGGTGCCGCTCACCATCCCGCTGCTCACCGGCCCGGCCACCATGTCCACCGTGGTGATTTACGCAGAGAAAGCCAAAACCTTCCCGCAATTAGCCACCTTGGTGATGTATGGCCTGGTGATCGCGCTGGCTACCGCGCTGTGCTTTGCAGCCGCCCAGCCCATCGCCCGCGTGCTGGGCAAAACCGGCATCAACATCATGACCCGGCTGATGGGCCTGATCCTCGCCGCGCTGGCGGTGGAAGTGATGTCGGATGGCTTGATCAAGCTGTTTCCTATGCTGGGGCGGTAGGCCGCAGCATTTTTTGAAACGGCCAATGCGTTGGCTGCGCTCTGTGAATTTCTCTGAGCCTGCGCGCAGTACACGGCAAGCAGGGTAAAACGCTCGCAGCACTGCGCAGGACGTAAAAAAGCCCGACCACTTTCAGTGATCGGGCCAACCGGCTTGGCCGGAACTGCTTTGTTTTGGAGAATCCGTGTTGACGGAAACTTAGCTGCCGATCAAACCACCGTCGTTCTTCGTAACGGCAATCGTCGCCGAGCGCGGCCGCGCCGTGGTGGCACCCCCCGCGCCGTAGCCTGCATTGGCAGGCCAGTGGCTGATGTACTTGGAGGGGTCACCAATATTGGCTTTGCTGATGTCTTCACCGGGGTGCTGGATGTTGACGAAGATGGTCTTGCCATCCGGCGTCTCGGTGCAGCCGGTGATTTCGCAATCGACCGGGCCGACCAGGAAGCGGCGCAGCGTGGCGGCAGTGGGTTTCGCACCGACACGGGTTTGAATGTTCACCGTACTGCCATCGGCCTTGGTGTAGCTCAGCGTCGGCGTGGTGCCGTCGCCCAACTGGCCAGGCCTGCCAATCAACAGCATGCAGTTGGTCGTATCGGTGTAGGCGCCATCATCGGTCTGGATGAAGGCAAAGCCCGTCTTGTCGCTGAACCACAGGCCGTCGGGGCTGGAGAAGTCTTGGTCATTGGTCAAGCCAGAGAGATTCACCTTGGCCGCATCGGCATTTGCCTGCGCGCCGAAGAGGTAAATGTCCCAGGTGAATGACGTAGCGGTGCCATCGCTGTTGGCCTCACGCATGCGCACGATGTGGCCGTTGATGTTGCCGGGCGACGTGCTGGTGGCCGTGTCCGCATCCAGGTAGCTGCGTGGGTTGACGGCATCCACCGCCTGTTGCGTGCCGGTGGGCGACACCTTGCGGTTGGAGTTGTTGGTCAGGGTGTAGTAAATCTCGCCCGTGGCAGGATTGACGGCACACCACTCAGGGCGATCCATCCGGGTTGCACCAGCGGCATCGGCTGCCAGGCGGGTGTTGATGGCGATGTCGGCGTTGTTGGTGAACTTGAAGTTAGTGGCAGCGGCAATTTGGGCGTTGGCGATGTTCAGTTCAATCCACTGCCCGGTGCCATCTGCGTTGTACTTGGCGACGTACAGTTTGCCGCTGTCCAGGTACTTGTCGCCGGTGGTGATGCGGTTGGCGGGCGTCGCGTCAGCCCCCGACCAGGTGGCGGTCGAGACAAATTTGTAGATGTACTCACCGCGTGAATCGTCGCCCATGTACACGGCCAGTGGCTTGCCTTCGACGAGCTTGCCGTAGGTCGCGCTCTCGTGCGCAAAGCGCCCGAGCGTCGTGCGTTTGCGAATAGCCACATTTTTGTCGTAGGGGTCGATCTCCACCATGTAGCCGTAGGTGTTCAGCTCGTTGCGGTAGTCGTCTGTGCCATCCGAGGAGGTGCCTGATTGGCTGATATTCCAGCGGGCGTACTGGTCTGCCGTGCCCGCAGTTTCCCAGCCGTGGCGGCTGGCGGCACCTTGCGCGCGGCCATTGCGAATCAACGATACGACGCTGTTGGCCGTCGCTCCGCCGCGTGCTGCGTCATCGGTAGCGCTGCGCGTGAAGTAGCCGGCCCAGTTCTCCTCACCCGTCAAATACGTGCCCCACGGCGTGTAGCCCGAGCCGCAGTTGTTGATGGTGCCGCGTGCCTGTGTGCCATCGTTTGAGAACTTGGTCTTCAGCAACGCGTTACCGCGTGCGATGCCATTGATTTGAATCGGCGTGAGCGGCGTGACGCGGCGGTTAAACGCCGATGCCTGCAGGTACTCGAACTTGCCCGCCGCGTTTTTGCGCACTTCAACAATGGAGACACCGTGCGCGGGGATTTCTTTGTCCGCCTCGCTTTGGGGACGGGGGTTAGGCGTGGTGCCTGCGGCGTGCAGGTACTGATCGGTCAGCGCCTCGTGATTCATCGCTAACAGGCCGCGATCGCTGCCATTGGCATCACGCGCGGTGCCAGCCGCGTTCAAACCGAAGTACTCGATACCGTCATGATGATCACCCGCGCGGTTGGCAAAGTCAACGTCGGTGCCATCATTTTTGTAGGCTGGTGTGGCTGCGGTGAGCGGGTCGCCCAGTGCGTAAATCGGCGTGGCGGTATAGCCTGTGGGGATCACCACGGCATCAATCTTCGACTTTGCGACTGCATTGAAGCCCAGTGGTGTTTTATTGGCTGCGATTGGCTCGACCACCACTGCCGCCGGGTCGCTGCTGCCACCGCAGGCACTGAGGGCCAAGCTGCCCATCACGGCGGCACCGGCTGTGCCTAAACTGGCTTTAAAAACACCCCGGCGGCTCAAACGCGCGTCGATGATGTCATTGAGCGACGGGTTGCGGCTGGTGTTGTAGTCTTCGCTGTCATGGCTTTGGATGGCCAGTGTCTCAGCGCTTGTCCTTGCGTTCATCGGGAAAACCTTTCATTGATATGCACAATAGCCCGGCAAGGGTAGAGTGATCAGATGACGGCGGCGTGGCGTTGAGATGACGAATGTGTGACATTGCCAAAAAACTAAAAAAATGAACCTGGGAGTTAATTTGTGACCTGAAAACCCGAAAAATTGCTAAACTAATAGTCTTTTAGCACTCTAGCTCTCGAATAACATGCATAGATAGCTATTGTAATTATAGCATTCTGAGTCTAGTCACCGGGCTCTTCAAAGCTGCGTCAAAATCCAACCATGAGCAAGGCATTCACCAAAGAGACCGAGGCGGATGACGTCGAAGCGCCCGCGCTGCCCGCCTTGCCTGCAGGCAGCAAAAACTACATCACGCCGCAGGGTTACGCGCGTATTCGCTCGGAGCTGTTTGATCTGATCGACAACGAGCGGCCCAAGGTGGTGGAGGTGGTGCACTGGGCCGCCAGCAATGGCGACCGCTCTGAAAACGGCGACTATCTGTATGGCAAGAAGCGTCTGCGCGAGATTGACCGGCGCATCCGCTTTTTGACGCAGCGGCTGGAGCTGGCCGTCATCAGCGACCCCAGCCTGCACTTTGGCGGCGATCAGATTTTTTTTGGCGCAACCGCCACCTACGCCGATGCATCTGGACACGAGCGCCGCGTGACAATTCTGGGGATTGACGAGGCCGACAGCGCGCAGTCGCAAGTCAGTTGGGTGTCGCCGATTGCGCGCACCCTCCTCAAAAGCCGTGTGGGAGATGTGCTGAAGCTGCAAACGCCGCAAGGGGTGGAAGAGATTGAGGTGATCAGCGTGACCTACCCCGAGCCCGCGCCAGTGGCAAAGCCTTAAGTTTCAGCCGCTGTTTTGCTGCGCCGCGCGGCCAGCACCGAGGGCGTGCGCTTCAAGGTGCGCAGGGCGGCGCTCAAATGCGCCACATCGCGCACGCCGATCAAAAAGCGCAAGTCGGTCACGTCCTGCGCGCCGTCCTGATCCATGTCGATGTGGGCGATGTCGGCCTCAGCGCCCGCCAACTTGGCGGCCACCCGCGCCAGCACGCCTTTACCGTTAGTCACGGTGACGTTGATCTCCGTTTCAAACGTGCGCTTGGGCTCGTCGGACCACTCGACTTCGATGAAGCGCTCGGCATCTTTGTTCAGCAGTTTTTTGGCGGTGGGGCAGGCGGCCATGTGCACCACCAGCCCTTCGCCGCGCCCCAGGTAGCCCACAATCTCATCGCCTGGAATAGGGCGGCAGCACAGCGCAAACTTGACGGATGCGTTCTCCGAGCCATCCAGCGTCAGCATGCCCAAGGAGGCGGACGACGGCGCTGTGAAGCGCTCACGCGTGAGCAGCAGGGCATTGGGCCGCTCGCCCTGCTCGGCCAGCAGGCTCACCAGGCGCTTGGCCACAATCGTGGCGATACGTTTGCCCAGCCCAACATCGGTCATCAAGTCTTCACGCGTGCGGTTGCCGGTGAAGCGCAGCAGCTTTTCCCACACCGGTGCATAAGCTGGGTCGTCGCTCGGGAATTTCTCAATGCCCTCGGCACGCAGCGCCTGGGACAGCAAGCGCTCGCCCAGGTTTTCAGACTCTGCATGCTCCAGCGTCTTCAAGTGATGGCGGATTTTGGAGCGCGCGCGCCCGGTGCGCACAAAGCTCAGCCAGGCTGGGTTGGGCGTGGCTGCGGCTGAGGTTTCCACCTCAACCACATCACCGTTTTTAAGCTCGGTGCGCAGCGGAACCGGATCGCCATTGATTTTGGCGGCGGTGGTGCGGTCCCCCACATTGCTGTGGATGGCATAAGCAAAGTCAATCACCGTGGCACCGCGCGGCAGGGCGAGAATTTGCGTTTTGGGCGTGAACACGTAGACCGCATCGGGAAACAGATCGACCTTGACGTGATCCCAAAACTCGGCGGCATCACGAGTTTCATCCTGAATGTCCAATAACGACTGCAACCACTGGCTGCCCAGCCGATCAGCACCGCCACCGTCGGAATCATTTGCCTTGTACAGCCAATGCGCGGCCACACCAGATTCCGCCACCATGTGCATGGCCTGGGTGCGCAATTGGAATTCAACATTCACGCCCGACGGCCCCACCAGGGTGGTGTGCAGCGACTGGTAGCCGTTGAGCTTGGCAATCGCAATGTGATCCTTGAACTTACCCGGCACCGGCTTGTAGAGCTGGTGCAGCGTGCCCAAACCGGTGTAGCAATCAATGACGGTCGGAACTTTGACGCGAAAGCCATAAATGTCGGTCACCTGCGCAAACGTCAGATGCTTTTGGCTCATCTTGCGGTAGATCGAATAAAGCGACTTCTCGCGCCCGGATATTTTGACGGTCATGCCCGCGCTGGCAAAGCTGGCCTCCACCTCGCGCTGCACTTTTTGAATCAGGTCGCGGCGCCTGCTGCGCGCCTTCGCCACCGCTTTGGCCAGAATTTCATAGCGCCAGGGCCGCATGTGGCGGAAGGCCAGATCCTGCAACTCGCGGTAGGTCTGGTTTAAGCCCAGGCGGTGCGCAATCGGCGCGTAAATCTCCAGCGTTTCGGACGAGATGCGCTGCCACTTGTCGCGCGGCGCGTCCGACAGCGTGCGCATGTTGTGCGAGCGGTCCGCCAACTTGATCAAGATCACGCGAACATCGCGCGCCATCGCCAGCAGCATTTTGCGAAACGACTCGGCCTGGTTTCCTCGCGCGTGTTGAACTGAAGCTTGTCCAGCTTGGTCAGC
>JANOTO010000211.1:0-1928 GCA_031416395.1 Rhodoferax sp.
AAACTTTGCCAGGATTGACCGGCACCGAGGCGAAATATCGCGGCTGTTGGGTCGGACGGTTCATCTGTCATCGGGCGCACGGGTTGATGCCGACGTTGTCTTGTGGGGAACCGGCTACGAACTTGACCAGACGTATTTCGAGTCACCCGTTCTGGCCAACACCACGCGCACCGACGCACTTGCAGCGCGCTGTGGCTCCCTGTTCCGCTCGCTCGATGCGCCAAACCTGTTTTTTCTGGCACCCAGCCTGCTGGAGAGTACGGGCACATCGCCATGGGCCTACGCGCATGCAGCCCGGACAATCATGTCGCACATTTGCGGCAAGGCGACGCTGGATACCGAACCAGTGTTGCGAAAACACAATCACTTCGAACTTGCGAAATTCCTCGCGGCGCGCGATCCGGAGAATTACCCGCCTGACACCTGGTTCGCCCGCTATCGGGACCTTGCGATGAACCATCCAGATGCCCAGCCCATGCCAATCCCTTGATCGCAAAGTGCGGAAAAAGCCTCAAACCACCCTGCCCGCCTCAATCGTGATGCGCCGCTGGCAGCGGTCGGCAATGCCCCGGTCGTGCGTGACCAACACCAAGGTCGTGCCAAGCTCTTCGTTGAGCTCAAACATCAGCTTCATGATGGTCTCGCCGGTGGCGAAATCGAGGCTGCCGGTGGGCTCATCCGCCAATAGCACGGCGGGTTTGACGACGAAGGCGCGGGCCAGGGCCACGCGCTGCTGCTCGCCGCCGCTCAACACCTTGGGGTAATGGCCCAGGCGCTGCACCAGGCCCACACGTGAGAGCATCTCCGTCGCCAGTTTGCGGGCATCTTTCATGTTCGCGAGTTCGAGGGGCAACATGACGTTCTCCAGCGCAGTCAAATTGCCCAGGAGTTGAAAACTTTGAAACACAAAGCCGACTTTGCGGGCACGCAGTGCGGCGCGCTCGTCTTCGTCGATGATGAACAGGTCTTGCCCCGCCAGTTTGACTGTGCCGCGCGTGGGCGTGTCCAGACCTGCGATGATCGACAACAAGGTGCTTTTGCCTGAGCCGGATGCGCCGACAATGGCGGCGGTTTCTTTGGGGGCCAGCCAGAAATCGATGTCGCGCAAAATATCCAGTGTGCCAGTAGAGTCTGCGACTGACTTGAAAACATGTTCGACGGCAACAATATGAGTCGATGTTGCGTCGCTTGGCGCTGAATGGGAACTTGACATGAGGCTTTCTTTGAGATTTTCTTCAGTTCGGCGGTACTTTATCCTAGCCCCGATGCTCTTGGGGGCTTTGGGGAATTCCACTGCGGCGACGTTAGCTGCCACTAAGGCCGAGCCGACGATCCTGGTGGTGGGCGACTCCCTCAGCGCCGAGTATGGCCTGAAGCGCGGGCAAGGCTGGGTGGCGCTGCTGGAGCAGCAGCTCAAAACCGAAAGCTTGCGCGCCAAGGTCGTCAATGCCAGCATCAGCGGCGACACGACCTCGGGCGGTGTCTCGCGCTTGGCACCGCTTTTGACGCAGCACAAGCCCAGCCACGTGATCATTGAACTGGGCGGCAATGACGCCCTGCGTGGCCTGCCGCTGTCGCTGACTGAAACCAATTTGAGCAAGATGACCCAGGCGGCGCAAAAGGCCGGCGCCAAAGTGCTCTTGGTTGGCATGCAGGTGCCGCCCAACTATGGCGGGGATTACGGCGCACGGTTTGCGGGTACGTTCACCACAGTGGCAAAAACCAACAAGGCAGCGGTGGTGCCGTTTTTGCTAAAAGGCGTCGCCGATGGGGCGAACCCCACAGAGATGTTTCAAAACGACCGCATTCACCCCAAGGCCGAGGCGCACCCCATCATGCTGGCCAATGTGTGGCCTGAGTTGAAGAAGTTGCTGAAGTAATCCGCCTCATGAGCCTGACCCCGCTGGCCGCAGCCGCCGTCCTGCCCC
>JANOTO010000212.1:0-2603 GCA_031416395.1 Rhodoferax sp.
CGGTTTGAAAACCTGGTGGCCTGCCACCTGCTCAAACACGTGCACTGGCAGCAGAATGCGAAGGGCAGAGAGGTGGATTTGCATTACGTGCGAACCAAAGACGGCGCTGAAGTCGATTTTTGCCTGAGCCACAAAGCCCCCGCAGGCGACTCGTTGACGCACCTGATCGAGTGCAAGCTGGGTGACAGCAAACCACAATCGGCATTGAAACGATTTGCCGAGCAATGGACGGATGCGCAGGCGGTGCAACTGGTGCGCAACCTGGGACAGAGCAGGACTATGGCCGGGTGCAGATCAGGCAAGCAGCGACTTGGTTGAAGGGGCTGGATGCTTAATCGCGCCGCACAGTTTGTGCGCCTTGACTGGCAGTGCCGCGCGACGCGCAGCAGAACGCTATTCGTTAGAAATTTTTAAACGGTGGGGCAACTTGACACCCCACCCGGCATGATGCAGGATGGAGTGTTGCCGCTTTCAGCGAGCCTGCCTGAATGCAACGGCGACACTTGACGAAAAACACACAGGAGACCTCATGACAAAACGCTTGCTAATTGCCCCCATCTTGGTTGCATTCCTTGCCGCATGCGCCGCACCCGGCGGCGGGAATGCGCCTGGCCCAACTACTCGGATTGAGGCGGGTGCGCCTGAGACCGCTGGATTCTCAAGCGACCGCCTTGCGCGCATCACTTCGGCGTTCAAGGCCGAAGTTGACCGCGGCGGCGTGCCCGGCGTGGTGATTGCGGTGGCAAGGCGCGGCAAGCTGGTCTATCACGAGGCCATCGGCTTCCAGGACAAGGCGGTTGGCACACCGATGAACCGTGATGCGATCTTTCGCATCTATTCAATGACGAAGCCGCTCACGTCTCTGGCGGCGATGGTTCTGGTTGAAGACGGCAAAGTTCAGCTCACCGATCCGGTGTCGAAGTTCCTGCCCGCCTTTGCGAACTTGCAGGTGGCGACGACGCGGCGCGAAGCCGATGGGCGCACCGTCAGCGAACTGGTGCCAGCTTCCAGACCCATGCTCGTGCACGATCTGTTTCGCCATACCGCAGGGCTGGCCTACGGCGAGGTCACGCCCAATGCTGTGGTGAAAGAAGGGTACACCAAGGCCGGGCTGTTCAAGCCCAACGTGATCGACTTTGACACACGCGATCTCTCGCCTGCCGAATTTACCGAGCGCCTTGCTAAGCAGCCGCTGGTGGGGAATCCTGGGCAGATGTGGCAGTACAGCCTGGCCACTGACCTGCTCGGGCGGGTGGTCGAAGCCGCCTCGGGGCAGCGCCTGTCGAGCTTTCTGGAAGACCGCGTGTTCAACCCGTTGGCGATGAAGGACACGGCTTTTCACGTACCGGCCGACAAGATGCCGCGCTTGGCGCAACCCTTTGCGCGCGCCACCAGCGGAGCGTTCGTCAGCCCGCAAATTGACGTGTCGCGCCCACCGGGCAACGACTCGGGCGGTGCTGGGGCCGTGGGCACGGCCATGGACTACCTGCGCTTCGCGCAAGCGATGTTGAATGGCGGCAGTCTGGACGGTCAGCGCATCGTCAGCCGCCCAACCACCGAGCTGATGATGAGCGACCACACGGGTGATCGCCCGAGCGTGCCTGCGCTGGCTTCCGAGCTGCTGTTGGGCACTCAGGGCTATGGATTTGGACTGGGCTTTCTGGTGCGCAACGGTGCCGGCATGGCCGCCATACCCGGTAACGCGGGTGAGGCCATGTGGGCGGGCTACGGTGGCACCTACTTCTGGATCGATCCCAAGGAGCAACTGGTGGCCGTATTGATGTCGCAAGGGCCAGCAGCAACGCGGGCTTACTATCGCAAGATGGTCAAGACTCTGGTCTACCAGGCGATCACGGACTAATTGCGAGGCGTGGGGAGCCGACGCCCATCACACCACTTTGTCAGTGATCGTCTGCGCCACCGGCACCGAATCCTTGAACGATGGCCGCTGCGCCAGCCGGTCGGCGATCAGTGCCAAGTCGGGGTGCAGCGTGCGCCACGGCAGATCCTGAAACCGCACTGACAGGTAACCAACGGCAGTGCCGACGGCAATGTCACCCAGGCTGAAGGCGTCGCCCACCGCCCACTGCCGCTGGCCCACCAGCCGGGCCATCTCGGCAACGCCGCCTTCAATCTTGCGGCGCTGGCGGGCCAGCCATTCAAGGCTGGCGCCGCCGGCGCGCATTTTCTCGAACAGCGACAGCACCACCGCATCACACACGCCGTCGCATAGCACTTCAAGCTTGCGCGCAGCCAGGTGGCCGTCGATGTCTTTGGGCACCAACGGCACCTGCGGGTGCTTGAGCTCCAGGTATTGCAGGATGTAGCTGGATTCATAGACGCTGGTGCCGTCGCCCAGCAGCAAGATGGGCAGCTTCTCCAGCGGGTTGTAGCGTGGCGTGCTGGTGGTGCTGTCCCACGGCACTTCGGTCAGCAGCTCGAAGGGCAGGCCTTTCTCGGCCAGGGCAATGCGCACCTTGCGGGCGTAGGGGCTGGGGGTGGCGCTGATCAGTTGGTACATGGGGATTCCTCAACGGTTTTTTCAAGTTTTTGCCAAAGTATTGCAAAACCATAAATGTCATGACATACAAAAATTACCATTC
>JANOTO010000213.1:0-5605 GCA_031416395.1 Rhodoferax sp.
GAATTCGCACGTCTTGGCGCGCACAGCTCATCAAGTGCATTTCGATGCGTTGCAGCGGTGCGTTGTAAAAGGCACTGTGTGCCCATTGGATAAGATCAAAATCAGCGCCCAGTTCTCGGTTGGCGCGTGCCAGCAAATTCAGATTGAAGGCGGCCGTCACGCCTTGCGCATCGCTGTAAGCAGCATGCAAAACACTGGGATCTTTGATCAAGTCGGCACCGACGATCAAAGCGCCACCCTGTAGCACGTTGGCCGCCATGCGGAAAAACTCGATCGCTTCAGCCGGGGTAAAGTTGCCTACCGTTGAACCTGGAAAAAACCCCACGCGCTGGCGCAAGGCTTGGTCTGACGGCGGCAGTTTGAACGGTTGCGTGTAGTCCGCAACGACTGGCAGCACCTGCAAACTGGGATAGTCCGCCTTCAGCGCGCTGGCGGCACCCGCCAGATGATCCCCCGAAATGTCGATAGGCACATACCGCGATGGGGATTGCATGGCATCGAGCAGCAGACGAACTTTGGTGAGCGAGCCTGCGCCAAATTCGACCAGCTCAGCATGCGCACCCATGTGCGAAGCGATCTCGGCTGCGCACTGCCGCAGGATGGAAAGCTCAGTGCGCGTTGGGTAGTACTCGGGCAGCTCGCATATTTGATCGAACAGGCGGGAGCCCTCCTGGTCGTAAAAATATTTAGGGGCGATGCTGCGCGGCTTTTGCTTGAGTGCCGCGAGCATGTCGTTGGCAAAAGCGGCATCGAAGGTAGACGGGGTGTGGGAAGAATCAGGCATCAGAGACTAAAAAAATCGGTAGAGACAGGGCAAAAGAACCAATGTTGCCCGAACAGAATTATCGGGACATTGAAGAGAAGGGACATTGGCAAGCTACGCTCAACCCGCCTCAAAGGTCATGCCGGCAAGAAGAAGGCGCTCCACAAGCACGGCACCCAGACCGACTGCCGGGGTCAGCACGCCGCCCGCAGTGTTGCCACCGGGCAGCTCGTCAAGCTGCAGGGCCAACGCCAGCGCCGCTTCACACACCATTTTGGTGGTGGCGCGGTTACCGGGGTCGCCTTTGTCTGCGACGCGACCACGCACGACATGCCCGGCAGCGCTCTTTCCCACCAGCTCGCAGCGGAACGAGCCCCCGTCCATCGCCGCTTCAGACGGCCCGGTGCCCGGCCCCGGAGCCAGACGGCTTGCAAGTCTGCGCACAGGCGCCAGCTTCATGCTTGTCGCGCCAGCCAGCATGCCCGCGCTGACCACGGCTGCCGCAGCCCCTGCCACGGGCCCTGCGCCAAAGCGCAAATACTCTTGGTAGTGAAAGTCTTTGCTGTAGCCGTTCGATCTTCCCTTGGCGGGGGCGAGCAGCGCGGCACTGCGCCTAACCACGCGTGTATTGATCGGTCCCATGAAAAACGGACCCAGCCAGGCTTTGAAGTCCAAGTCATACACCGGGGCAATTGGATCCAAATGCGCACCCACTGCGGGTACTTTGGCGGTCGTTGGATTGAGCAGAAACGGGTTGGCCATCATCTTCGCCTTGCCCGAACCCATGAAGTTGAACATCGACGCCAGCGTGCCGCCATTGACACCGCCACGCAGCGAGAAGCTGGCTTTCACGGACTCACACGGCTCACCATATTTTTCCAGCATGGTTTGCGCGACCAGCCAACTGCCCAAGTCAGACGGCACTGAATCAAAGCCGCAAAACGGGATGATGCGGGTGCCGTTTTTCTCTGCGTCGGCGTGATGCGCCTTGATCATGTCATGCACCCACGGCGTCTCGCCCGTGATGTCTACGTAATGCGTGCCGTGTTTGACGCAGGCCGCCACCAGCTCACTGCCATACAACGCGAATGGCCCGGCGGTGCTGAGCACCACGGTGCAGCTACTCGCCATCGCCTCCAGCGCCTCAGCGTCTTGCGCATCGGCCACCACAATGCCGGCCTTTTTCGCACCCGGCCCGCACGCGGCTTTGACCGCCTCCAGTTTGTCCGCACTGCGCCCGGCCAGCGCCCAACTCAGGGCCTTTGAGGCGCGAGGGCGATTTTGATCCAGCGCGGCGAAGTAAGCCACGGTTTGCTTGCCCACGAAACCAGTGGCCCCGTAGAGCACCACGTCATACTTACGTTTTTGAGCCGTAGGTTGTCGAACCGCAGGCTTTCGGGGTGCACGTTTTGGAATTGCTGTTGTCATGGTGACGATCCTGTTGATCAAGTTGACTGTTGCGAGTTGAGTGATTAAAGCGCGTTGCGGCCCAGCAAGCCACCCAGCTTGCGAACCAGCCATTTTGGCGTTGCGCGCACGGCCAAGGTGGTAGCAAGGTTGATGGCACCCGGCACGCATATCGCATCACCTTTCATGCAGGCGTCAAAGCCAGCTTGAGCGACTTCATTCACATCGCCCACGATGAAGCTCGGGATGCGGCTGACCTTGTCGTTCGCGCCCGCTGCCGCGCTCAACATGTTGGTAGCCGTTACACCGGGGCACAACGCCGTCACGGTCACTCCCGTGCCTTTGAGTTCTTCGCTCAGCGACTCCGACAGCGACAACACATAGGCCTTGCTGGCGGCATACGAGGCCAGTGCAGGGATGGGCTGAAAGGCGGCAATCGATGCGACATTGAGTACGCGCTTGGGGTCATCCACACCAGCGCGCGCCACCATGTCGGGCAGGAACGCGCTCAGCATGGAGGTCACACCAGAGATGTTCAGGTCAATGATCTGCTGGTGCTTGGCCGCGTCAATGCCCAAAAACGGCCCCTGTTCCAACACGCCCGCGCAGTTGACCAGCACATCGACGTGGCGGTGCATGGCCTGCAATATCTCGAACAGTTTGGCTGCGGTTCCAGGAACCGAGAGGTCTGATGCCAGCGCCAGCGCCGAGATGCCATGCGCAGCCTCAAGCTCATTGGCCAATGACTTCAGCTTGTCCGCACTGCGGGCCACCAAAATCACATCGTGCCCTGCACGTGCAAAACACTGCGCCAGAACCTCGCCAATCCCGGAAGAAGCACCGGTGACCAACGCCACGGGATTGGAACTGGCAGGCCGGATAGCCTTTGCCGGTTTGGTGGTTTTTGCTGATTTGGATGACTTGGTAACCATTTCTTTTCCTTGTGAACAGTCTGCACTCTTGGGCTACCGCTGCACTGTCGCTCAAGTAACCAACACCTTACCTATTTAACACTAATATTGAGCCTTGTTCAAAGGAGACTTTCATGACCCAAATTGCAACTCTGGTCAACCACCAAATCCGCCTGGCCTCGCGTCCGGTCGGCATGCCTACGTCTGCCAATTGGGTGTCCACCACAGAGCCCGTTAGCGAGCCTACGCAGGGTGGTGTGCTGCTCAAAACCCTCGCACTGTCGCTCGACCCCGCCATGCGCGGCTGGATGAACGAAGGCAAGAGCTACATCCCGCCCGTGGGCATCAATGAGGTGATGCGAGCAGGCGGTGTGGGCAAAGTGATCGCGTCCAAAAACTCCAAGTTTGCTGTGGGTGATTACGTGTCCGCCGGGTTTGGCGTGCAGGAATATTTGAACCTGCCCGAGGCCGAGATGGTGCGCAACGGCATTGTGAAGATCGACCTGCACGCAGGCACGCTGACACAATGGCTCAACGTGCTGGGCATGCCAGGCATGACCGGCTACTTCGGCCTGATGGACGTGGGTCAACCCAAGGCCGGCGAGACGGTCGTAGTGTCAGGCGCAGCGGGCGCAGTGGGCCAGACCGTCGGCCAGATCGCCAAGATCAAGGGCTGCCGCGTCGTGGGTATTGCGGGCGGCAAGGCCAAGTGCGACTGGGTCGTCAATGAGCTGGGCTTTGATGCCTGCATCGATTACAAGAGCGGTGTCGGCTCTGTGCGGGCCGGTTTGAAAGAGCATTGCCCCAAAGGCGTTGATGTCTACTTCGATAACGTCGGCGGCGACATCCTGGACGACGTGCTGGCCAAAATTACACGCGGCGCGCGCATCATCATCTGCGGTGCCATCAGCCAGTACAACAACACCACGCCGATTCAAGGACCTAAAAACTACCTCAGCCTGCTGGTCAACCGCGCCCGCATGGAAGGCATCGTCGTGTTCGACTACGCCGAGCGCTACCACCTGGCCGTGGCTGAAATGGCCGGCTACCTGAAGGATGGGCGCATGAAGAGCAAGGAAGACGTCGTGGTCGGCATCAACACCTTCCCCGAGACGCTTCTGAAGCTCTTCAATGGTGAGAACTTTGGCAAGCTGGTGTTGCAAGTGGCTGCGGACTGATGCCTAAAACGCTGCATTATAGATAGCTACTTATGCATGTTATCCGAGAGCCAGAGGCCTAATTTGTTGATAAATTACCCAAAATACGCGTTTTTGGGTCGTCAATAAACCCAATTTGGGTATATTGACCATCAATCAACCCTTAATCGACTTTCGCACGCCACTGTCTTTCGGCACTGTCCCAGGCCTGTAGCGCCTGCAAGTCAGGCACCCAGGCCAGGCCTGACTTGGCATCGGAAGAGGCCGCCTCGGGCGTGACCAAAACGTCCAGCACGGCGGGCAGGTTCTTAAGTGCGCGTTGGATGGCAGCGGGCAAATCAGCCTCTTTTTCGACCCGTTCACCGTGCAAGCCAAAGGCCCGAGCCATGGCCGCGTGATCTGCAAACTGTAGCTGGGTGCCGACCACCTTGCCGTGCGTCTCTTGCTGGTCGCGCACCTCGATGGCCCAAGCTCCGTTGTTGGCGACCACGATCAGCACCGGTGCTTTGTGCCGGGCAGCGGTATCAATCTCCATCGCGTTAAAGCCGAACGCGCCATCGCCCGTGGCAACGACCACGACGCGCCCTGGGTACGCCAGGCTGGCGGCGATGCCAAACGGTGTGCCGACCCCGATACAGCCCAGCGGGCCGGGGTCGAGGTAGGTGGTGGGTGAAAGGCCAACGCGCACGAAGCTTAAGAAATCGCCGCCGTCGGCTACGACCACAGCATCGGCGGGCAGAGCGTCTTTCAATGCGGCGATCAAACGATTCGGGTGCATCAAGCCATCGCTGCCTGCCGGAGCGTTCTTCATCGACG
Source organism: Rhodoferax sp. (assembly GCA_031416395.1). Lineage (GTDB taxonomy): Bacteria > Pseudomonadota > Gammaproteobacteria > Burkholderiales > Burkholderiaceae_C > JANYCG01. Next base: position 5,055 of record JANOTO010000213.1, read on the forward strand.
TGACCAGCTTTTGCGCGCGCGCCAGGTGGTCAGTGCGATACCGCAGTGCCCAGGCACGGTCAACCGATGAGGGCCGCTTGCCCGCCACAGCCAGCATCGCTTCAAGGGTGGCAGCAGGGGTGCCCAGCAACTCGACCACGCCACGGCGGTTGTCGCGCAGCTCGCCACCGTTGTCGGCAATGCGCAAAAAGCTGGCGTCACCAAAAATGGCGGGCGACCCGTACGCCAACTGAAAGTCGAGCTTACGGCCCAGGGTGATGACCAGATCAGCATCGCCCATGACGGTGCCACGCATGGCGGCCACCACAGAGGGGTGATCTTCTGGCACCAGGCCGCGGCTCTCGCCCGTGTCCAGGTACAGCGCGCCTGTGCGATCCAGCAGCTCGCGCAATGCCGCGCCCGCACCGCGCGCGCCGCGCCCTGAGATCACCAGGGGTCGCTTGGCATTCCACAGCAGTTCGACCGCCTGCGTGATGGCGGCTTGATCGGGTGTGAGCATGACGGGCGTGCGGGGCAGGAAGTATTCGGGCAGTTGCATCGCTGGCGAGACG